>NZ_LIYL01000069.1:0-19821 GCF_001278875.1 Lysinibacillus sp. FJAT-14222
CATCTTTTTTCTCATTATAAACAAAAGTACCCAATAGGATAGACTTTTTTCAAAGTGTCTATCTTATAGGGTACAGTCTAGCAGGGGAAGGCTTTTTCTTTTATGGATAAGAAATTGACACCGAAATGGCGATTGGCTAACGAATTAAAGAAGATCACCCTACAATAGGTGATCTTTTTTACTCCGTTTTCATAGTTCGTTACTGTTTACCAAATGAAAGGAATTAGTTTTTTAGTTTTCTGTTTATATAATGTAAATTGTTCTCCGTACTTGTTTTGTAAGTAATCATCAGATTTTGGAATATAGCCCAAAATAAATACTAAGAATAAAAATAGAGGGATAAGCAAACTATAAATATTGTTAGAGATAAGCGCTAAGCCTAGTACCCAAAGGCAATCTCCAAGATAATTAATATGAATCGCATATTTAAATAAACCACCTGTATATAGTTTACCTTTGTTTAAAGGATTGTCTTTAAAAGGTTTTCTAAGTAACTCTGAAACCGTGTTTAACATACTCCCCCCTAAAAACAATATCCAGCCTACAATAAGTACCGTTAAGTTTGGATCCTGGTTACTAGTAATCATTAAAATGGGGAAACCTAAATAATAAATCCCAAAAGCTAAACTGTTCATAATGGCTTCTTGCCATGCAATACCCCTAGGCAACCATATAAACATCATAGCTGTTAATCGTAAAGCTGTAATAATTAGAGCAATAAAAAGCCCTAGTGAAATGCCTGGGTTGTCATATGTAACAAAAAGCAAATAATAGGCAATGATTAAATAGATAATCTCAGCAGCTAAAATTAAGATTTTTTCCTTTATCGTTGAATTGTTTATACCATACATTGTAAGACGCTCCTTTATTTTTTAATGGGAAAATAAACCTCTATGATATTATTCTCCTCTGGTGTGCTATAGGGGTCCGTTTGATAAACTTCAAACGGAGCACCGTTCAGTTTATAGTTATTTTCATCAATCCAAACATGCAGCTTTGTATGAATAGAAGGTAATTCATCGTAAGAGCCAATAAGCGTAGCCATTGCGCAAAGACCAGGATTAAATACTTTTGTTTTATTGGTGGCCATTGCAAGGGGAATGGCAATTTCTACATCATAATTTTCAGGTTCATATTCTGAACTATGGAAAATAGCAAGTGGCTTTGCGATAGGTGACAAATTCTCAAACAAAATTTTACTAAACAACTCATTAAAGTGTAGTAGAAAATCAGCGGTATTCATTTGTTTTCGTTGGGATAATATATTATAGGTTAAGTGATCAACAAGTTTAATCTCAATCTTATCTAAATAACCCATGATATTTTCCTCTTCATCTAACAGTTGAATATCAATCTTTAATTTTTTTAACAACGAAGAATAAAATGTAATCTGTTGTGTCAGATTTTCTTGTTTGGCTTTCATTTTAGAGTTAAGAAGTTCGGTATCCTCCCAATTAGCTAATATAACCTTGATTTCTTCTAACGAAAATAAATAGCTTTTTAAGCGTGCAATCAATAAAGCCGTTTCTAATTGAGAAATATTATAATAGCGATAGTTGTTTTTAGCGTCTATGAATGTAGGTTTTAAAAGTCCGATTTCATCATAGTAGCGAAGAGTCTTCAATGTGAGATGTGATATTTTTGAAAACTCACCGATTGTAAGCATAACAATCACCTCCTGTTTTAAATATAATGCTTCCTGTAAGGGGAGGGTCAATCAATGTAGCTAAATTTTTTTATTGTCATAAGATATTGGTGAAATTAGGGAGGAATAGATTGTGAGACTGCATAGGAAGAAGTTTAATGAATTTGATTTAAACCTCAAGTTGAATATACATTCCACAGGTGTTAATCAAACTGTTGATAAGAAATCAAGTTTATATAGGAAAATAAATGATTTTTTGTTTAGAGAGAAGGAAAAAGTTGATTAGAAATTCTATAAAAAAGATTCCCAATCAACTTTATAATCCCTATACGCACATTTTATCATTTCTTCTAATTATTTATCGTCTCCTTTTGGAACAGCTCCATGATTAATAATGGAAGATAATAATTGAATTCCACTTTCGATTTGTTGTTCTGATAATGCTCCGAATCCTAACATAATGATTGATTCTGGCTTTTGAAAAGACCAGTGGGCATTTGGGGAATAAATTTGAACACCTAATTTTTCAGCTTGAACAATTAAGTCCTCTGCTTTTATATGTTTTAAATAAAGTAATACATGCAGACCAGCTTTTTCTCCTATTACTTCAACCAAAGGACTTAAGTGATTTTCAATTGCTTTTAATAGTACTTTATGCTTCTTTTGGTATGTTGTTTTCATACGACGTAAATGCTTTTCAAAATAACCTTCCTCCATAAAGTGAGCAAGTGCATCTTGAATAATCAGTGAAGCCCCTTGACTAAATGAGGTAAGATGTTGAATACCGTGTTTTACTAAATCTTCAGGTAGAATAACATAGCTACATCTTATGGAAGGTGAAAAACTTTTTGAAAATGTGCCACAGTAAATCACTCGATTCTCTTTATCTAATGATTTCAACGGAGGTATAGGTTTTCCAATATGACGAAATTCACTATCATAATCATCTTCTATAATGTAACTCTTATTTTTCTTTGCCCACCCTAACAGTTCTAGTCTTTTTTTTATAGGTAAAACCATGCCCATCGGAAATTGATGAGAAGCAGTAATGTAAACAGCTTTTGCTAAAGTCTGTTTTAAATGCAAAACAGATATACCATCTTTATTTAATGGAATGTCACAAATTTTGCATTGACTCTGAGTGAATGCTGCTCTCGCTTCTTCATACCCTGGATTTTCGATAGCAACCATAGTTGATGTTAAATCTAATAAGCGCGTAATGAATTGTATACTTTGTTGAGTACCTCCAAAAATAAAAACCTGATCACTCGTACAATTAATTCCTCTAGAATTACGGACATAAAGTGATATTTGTTTTCTTAAATGTAACTCGCCTTGTTTTTCTCCATAGCTAGTCATATTATGAATATTTTCTAAAGCTCTATTCATACACTTTCTCCAAGCCCGAAGAGGGAATTTGGAGGGATCTAATGAACTATAAAAGAAATCGATTGAAATGCTAGGTGACTCGACTTCTTTGACATTCTTGATGGAGGGGCTAGGGTCTGATATAAATTTAAAATTTTCGAAAGGTAGAATGAAAACGCCACTTCTTGGTTTACTTTCTACATATCCTTCAGCAAGCAACTGCTGGTAGACAGAGTGTACAACCTGTTTGCTTACATTTAATTCGTGAGCAAGAAATCGAATGGAAGGTAATTTTTCACCAGCTTTTAAGTTACCTAATTGTATTTCATTTTTTATAAAATTATATAATTGTACATAAAAAGGCTCATGGTTCGTACTTCGATCAAAATAAAAAAACATAAATAGTCTCCTTAAACTGTCCTATAAAAAAAGTGATTAACTGTCTCTTTTCGAAATGACAGATTTATTTTATTCTATCATTATTCGAATTACAAAAGACTAATTTATAAGGATTTAAGGAGAAGATAAAATTTGTCGACATATATTTTACAACATGTGCCATTTGAAACTCCTGGCATTATAGAAGCAATCGAATCATATACGCTGATTAAGATGTATGAAGATGCACAATTACCTTCAATAGAAGAAGTTAGTATGTTAATTATCTTAGGGGGCCCTATGAGTGTAAATGATTCAATCCCTTGGTTAGAATCGGAAAAAATATTTATAAAAGAAATAATCGATGCGAATAAACCAATTTTAGGAATCTGTTTAGGGGCACAACTCATTGCAGAAATTTTAGGTGCAGAGGTTTATAAAAATCCGAAAGGTAAAGAAGTTGGTTTTTATCCGGTACAAAAAGTTACTAACGAATTCGATTTTTTACCTAGTGCACTTAAAGTTTTACATTGGCATGGAGATACATTCGAACTTCCTAAAGAAAGTAAGAGGCTGTATTCAACTGATGCTTGTTCAAATCAAGCCTTTATCTATAATTCAAATGTAATTGGTTTACAATTTCACTTGGAAATGACTAGAAATACGTTGGTGCAATTAGTGGAGGAAGATAAAAATTATATAGAAGGTAGTATTTATGAACAAACGGCTGAAACGATTTTAAATACTTCTATTTCATCTGAAAATAAAAAAGTATTAGCAGAGATTTTAGCGTATTTAAAAAGTAACTAAAAAGGGAAGAAGTATTTATGGATCAAAGAGTACATCCAGATTTAAAAGAAACATTTTCATCTTTAGAAGAAATTACACTAACAGTCGAGAATATAAAAGATATCCGAAGAAAAAGTAAAGAGATGATAGTACCCTATCAAAATAATAACCTAATTTTAGAAGAAAAATGGATAAATGATAGTGAAAAGTTAAGGGTTAAAATTTATCGTCCAAAACATCATAAGGATACATTGCCTGGTGTTTTATATATACATGGCGGTGGGTATATTTTTGGATCAGTTGAAGGTAACGATGCAAAATGTGGGGAGATTGTAGAGAAGGTAAATTGTGTCGTTATTTCAGTAGATTACCGGTTAGCTCCTGAACACCCATATCCTGCTGCGATTGAAGATTGCTATGTTGCATTGCAATGGTTTGCTGAAAATGCTCAACAATACAATGTTGATCCTGATAATATAGCTGTTCTAGGAGGTAGTACTGGAGGTGGTTTAACAGCAGCACTTTCTCTAATGGCAAGAGATCGAAAGGGACCCAAAATTAAATTTCAAATGCCTTTATTTCCAATGATTGATGACAGCTGTCAATCAAAATCTTGTAAAGAGATTATCGATAAACGTGTGTGGTGTGGCGATTTTAATAGACTTGCTTGGAAGCAATATTTAAAAAATAATATTGGAGAGAAAACGCCTATTTATGCTGCCCCAGCTAGAGCAACAGATTATTCAAATCTGCCTCCTACTTATACATCAGTTGGAGAACTTGATCCTTTTAGAGATGAAACAGTACAATACGTTACAAATTTAATAAATGCAGGTGTACCCGTAGAATTTCATCTCTATCCGGGATGTTTCCATGAGTTTGAAGCAATTGTTCCAAATGCGGCTATAAGTAAATTGGCAACAGAAGAAACTTATCGGACATTGAAAAACGCATTATATAATTAATATGGGTACTTAACTTTATCTTATTTTCTCTTCAAACAAGATCTATTGTTTAGCATTTGCAACTGTATATTTTTAAATTTTATTTATTATAATTTCCATAACGCAAAAAGCATCTACTCTCGGGGATGCTTTTTGTGTTGTTATTAGATTTTGTCGCCGTCTTTTAAGAGGAAGTCTTCAAATTCTTTACAAACAGAAGTGTTATTAAGGGATTCTGAATTTTTAGTTTTATGTTAATATATTTAGTGAACTATATTTTCTGAGGCGGTTTTTAATTGTCCTCTACAACAACTTTAATCGAGGATTTTCAAAGCTTTTTTAATCGTTATCAAAAAGTATGGAATGGATGTAACGTCAAGGAAATGAATGCTTTGATTGCACCGGATATAGCAGTAGGGGTGGGGAGGACCTGGGACTAGTATTTCCGATTGGGGATACGAGGGGACTTGTAATGGTTGGGTAGAAGCATATAAACATTATGAAGGCCATAATCCAAAATGGCACTTTAAAGAATTGCATATTACACCTGCATCTGAAAATGAAGTTATTGCAACGTTTTGGGTAACCTTTGAAATGGATGGGGAATTTATAGATGTAGTAAAACTATTTGTTCAGAGATTTAGGAAAGAACAAAATGATGAATGGAAATTAATAAGGGAGTATTGTGAACACCTAAGTTCCGAATTTTTTATCTCCAACTAATTTCATTCTTTATGGATTTTAATAAGTTTAATTTAACCACTCGTATTTGGGTGGTTTTTATTTTGCCTTGAGAAGCGGGGCAGGGGGATTCTGTCTTTTTCCATCTTGGCTCACCACTTAAAGCATCCAGTCGGAACGGAAATCAACCCCACGTTATGGTGATGAGCCTTCATCTTGATGTATTTCCATCTTTCGGTCCTAACATTTTCATTTAGTCTGTTTGTTGAAAGTGGAGTGTATATTCTTGATTATTAATTGCTAAAAAAATATAATTTCTAAATAGAAACTATATTCGGGGTGAAATTAATGGAAAATATAAAAAATGCTCTGATTAATTTGCAGTGTGAACTGGTTGCAGAGAGAAATAAAGTGAATCTGCAAAATATTAGTTGGATACAATATGATATCTTGCATCTGTTGTCAGAAGAGGAAAGATTATTACCTTCGCAAATAAGTACTATTCTTGGGATAAGTAGAACGAAATTGTCTAAATCTCTGAAAGACCTAAAACGTTTAGGCTATCTGGAACAAAAACCAAATGTCCAAGATGGAAGAGAGTTAATCACTATGCTGACTGTTGATGGAAAAGCGATCCTAACAAACATAGAAGTTGGCCATGAGGAACTTTACAAAATTGCAAGCAGCGTATTCTCAGAGGAAGAGCTAGCGTTGTTTTCTGAGCTATCAATGAAATTTTCCAAGGCTCTTAAAGACGAAAGGTTGAAGGAGCATGAATAATTTTATTTCAATCAAAGGGGCAAAGACAAACAACCTAAAAAATATTTCAATCGATATTCCAAAGCATAAAATCACTGTTGTCACTGGTGTATCTGGATCAGGGAAATCGTCTTTGGTTTTCGATACTTTAGCAGCTGAATCTCAAAGACTATTAAACGAGACCTATTCCAGTTATATTCAACAATTACTGCCGCATTTTGATAAACCTGTCGTTGATAAGATAGAAAATCTGCCAGTCTCAATAGTTATTGATCAAAAAAAAATCAGAGGAAATGCTCGCTCGACTGTTGGTACATTCACAGACATTTATACAAGTCTGCGATTGCTGTTTTCTAGAATGGCTACCCCGTTTATAGGTTATTCTATGGCGTATTCGTTCAATAATCCGGATGGAATGTGTCCGGTTTGCAAAGGTATTGGGGAGACGCAGCAGATCAACGTTAACAAATTAATTGATGCTGACAAATCACTTAATGAAGGAGCCATCCGTTTCCCTACATTTCAGCCTGGAGGTTGGCGGCTCACTCGCTATACGGAGACAGGAAATTTTGATAATGATAAAAAAATCTCTCAATATACAGAAGAAGAATTGAAAATCCTACTTTACGATGAAGGAAGTGCCCCGAAAAATCCAACTGAGCGTTGGCCTAAGACTTCTACATATATCGGAGTGCTTCCTCGGATTCAAAAAAGTTTTGTAGAAAAGGAAGATCTCAAATATCAATCTGATTTAGATAGAATTCTTGAAATTCATACCTGTCCGGATTGTTTGGGGACTAGAGTAAATAAAACAGTACGTTCAGCTAAAATAAGAGGTAAATCTATTGTAGATTGTGTGGATATGTCTATTGCTGACTTATTGTTGTTCGTCCAATCCATTGATAGTCCGTCTGTTTCACTTATTATTGAAGATTTAATCCGAAAACTTGAAAGTCTACAGATAGTTGGGCTAAATTATCTCACCCTTAATCGAAATACCACAACTCTTTCAGGCGGGGAATCTCAAAGAATAAAAATGACGAAGCATTTGAATAGTTCATTGTCAGATGTTTTGTATATTTTTGATGAACCAAGTATTGGACTTCATCCAGAAAACATCGTTGGCATCAATCGAATTTTTCATGGGTTGAAGAAAAAAGGGAATACAGTCGTTTTAGTCGATCATGATCCCGATATCATTAAAACTGCTGATCATAACATCAACATTGGTGAGTATGCGGGAGAAAATGGAGGAAGAGTAACGTTTGAAGGGAACTATTCTGATTTGCTGATTTCTGATACGCTCACTGGTAAAGCTTTATCAAACAAACATACGGTCAACACAGACAAAATTGCTTTTCAATCATTTTATACACTTAATCATGTCAACCTTCATAATGTTCAGGATGTAACAGTCAAAATACCAAAACAGGCTTTAACTGTTGTGACAGGTGTTGCTGGCTCTGGAAAAAGTACATTGATACGTTATCTATTCACTGAGAAGTATCCTAACACTAGAGTACTGGATCAAAGCCCTATACATGGGAGCAATCGGTCCAATTTACTAACTTATCTCAATGTGTTCGATAAAATAAGGGAGCTGTTTGCTCGTGCTTCTCATAAAAGTGCGTCTTTATTTAGCTTCAATGGAAAAGGTGCTTGTCCAGTTTGTAAAGGGAAAGGCCATGTAACACTCGACTTGGCCTATATGGGAGACGTTGAACAAGTTTGTGAGAAATGCCATGGAAAAAGATATAACGACGAAGCGCTTTCCGTTAAGTGGAGGGGATTAAGCATCCACGATGTACTTCAGCTGACGCCTATAGAGGCCAAAGAATTTTTTAGTGATCACACTATTCAAAGAATTATGTCCAATTTAATCATGTCCAATTTAAGTTATGTACGCTTAGGTCAAAGTTTAGATACTTTTTCAGGTGGTGAGCTTCAAAGGGTAAAAATTGCAAAAATATTGGGTGATTCAAGTAATGACCTTATTGTTTTGGACGAGCCAAGTACAGGATTGCATGAAGCTGACATTGATAATTTATTAGTGTTATTTAAAAGACTTTTATGTGAGAAGAAAACATTAATTGTGTTGGAACATAATTTATCAATTATAAGTCAAGCACAATGGATCGTTGATATGGGGGTAGAGGGTGGAAGCTTAGGAGGAAATGTTCTCTTTGAAGGTTATCCTATCGATTTATTGGAAATAGAAAACTCATATACAGCAAAACACTTACAGCGCTATGTGAAATAGACAAAACAGCAGACAGACCATTGCTGTTTACATGAAAAATTGCGAATTTAACACTACATTTCGAGCAGGTTTCAACCTTCAAATTTGATACACCTATCGATGGTAAAAAGCAGGCCACATCATATGATTTGATTTCTTTTTAAAATTTGAAATTAGAAAAAGAAGGAGCATATTTTAAATTCGCTTTCACGATTCACTCTGTACTACACAATCAACCGCCGATGTCCGATTTGATTGCTCACCAAGAACTATCACAAAATACAAAAAGCCCTTAAAGAAATTGCTCACTTTAAGGGCTTTCTATGTTAATTATTCGAAATCAATAATAATTTTTAATGCATTTTCTTTCGCTGCATTACCGAATGTTTCGTATGCCTCAATCATATTGTCAAATTTATAACGATGTGTTACTAGTGCCTCAGGTTTAATCTTACCAGTTTCTAATGTTTTTAATAACATTGGCGTAGTATTTGTTGATACTAAGCCAGTTGTAATTGTGACATTACGAATCCATAAATCTTGTAATTGAAGATCAACTGGTTTACCATGTACACCCACGTTCGCTAAGCGACCTCCTGGTGATAAGATACGTTGACAAAGGTCGAATGTTGCAGGGAAACCTACAGCTTCGATTGCTACGTCTACGCCACGACCATCCGTAAGTTCAAAAATTTTATCCATTGCTGCTTGTGCATCACGTGAGTTGACTGTGTGGGTTGCACCGAATTTCTTTGACTCCTCTAAACGGTTATCGTCTAGATCTATCATGATGATTTTTGAAGGAGAATAGAATTGCGCAGTTAATAATGAGGACATCCCGATTGGGCCTGCGCCTACGATAGCTACTACATCACCAGGTGATACTTGACCATTTAATACCCCGATTTCGAAACCAGTTGGTAAAATATCAGAAATCATTACAGCTGCATCATCAGAAATCCCTTGAGGAATGTGGTATAAAGAGTTATCTGCATGTGGAACGTGAACGTATTCTGCTTGTGTACCATTGATTAAGTGACCTAAAATCCAGCCACCATCTTCACAGTGTGCATATAAAGATTGTTTACAATAGTGACATTTACCACATGAAGTAACACATGAAATGATTACTTTATCGCCTACTTTGAAGTTTGATACGCCTGCGCCTACCTCTTCTACAATACCGATACCTTCGTGACCTAAAATTGTACCTTCTTTAACGGCTGGCACGTCGCCTCCCAAGATGTGTAAGTCCGTACCACAAATTGTTGTTTTTACTAGACGCACAACTGCGTCACCATCTTTAATTACACGTGGTTTTTCAACTTCACGTAATTCTTTTTTACCTGGGCCTGCATATACTAGTGCTTTCATTTAAAATAGCTCCCCACTAAATAGATTTGGATGTAATTAGTTTATAAAATCCTAATACACAGTAAATATAAATAATTTTTCACAAAACGTCAACAAATTAGACACAAAAAAGTTAAAATTTATAACTTTGATAAAAATCAAAGGTGAATAGCACGTTTGCTATTCACCTTTAATTATTCCTATTTACTTTAATTTTAAACTACGAAGTGAGGCATGACCTCGACGCAGTCGATTTTCTGTTCCTGTTAAGAACGGCACGATTGCTTGTAAACATTCATTGTCATATAAATATTCCTTATGAATAATTCTTGGTAATGGCAGTTCTTTTTCTCTACAAGCATCTTTACAATGCTCAATAAACGCTGGCTGTAGACTTGTATAAAATACTGGTGGCATTTCATATTGTGCATACGCTTTCTCAATCGCCTCCACAAATAAATCCTCACTTAACGATTTATCAAAGCTAAAGCCCGTTAATTTCTTTGTATGGACATCTATAATAGATGCCATATAAACCCAACCTTGATGCCATGTTGGTACATAACTAATATTGAGTACCCACTTTTTATTGGCTTCCGTCGTTTCAAAGCCATCATTAACAATAGGCTCTTGGATTTCTTCCTCGTGTGATTCTGCTTCTGCTTCTGCTTTTGCTTTCTTTAACACACGCTGTACTTTCCGCAAGCTTCCTTGAAAGCCACGCATTTTTAAAATGTCATACAACTGTGAAGCATTGTAAAGTTGTCCTTCTTCAATAAAAATCTGTTCAATTTCTTCTAATAATTCCTCTGATGAAGATTGTGTTGGTGTTGCTCTTTTTTGCAATGCGTTGTAATATGTGCTTTTTGGTAAATCTAATAGCTCACAAAGTACTTTAACAGCATATTTTTTACTTTCTCGTTCAATATATTCAATCACATCTGTCTCAGCTATTTGGGTGCGAATATGGTAATAGCCTTTTTTAAAATATCGACCTCTTGTTTTAATCGCTCGTTTTCTTTTTGAACTGTTAATACTTCTGCCTTTGTCATATCGACGACACCTTCAACAGGTGAGTATAATTTTATCCATTTATAGATCGTAACTTCTGAAATACCATATTCGCTTGATAGTTTACTTACAGCGGTGCCGAGGCGATATTGTTTAACAAGTTCTAATTTAAAATCTGATGAATATCGTTTTTTCCTCATTTTAAGCCCCCTTTTTTTTCTCTTATTTATAATAGTGCCTAGTCATATTTATGTCTAGGTAAGATGTGAAAATGATGAAATGACTCGTTTTTGTACTTCGTTTCTGTTAATTTCTTCTATTTGGACCGTTGTTTAAACGGGTGTCCAAACACCTGTACCTGTCGCTACGCTTTCGGCACAAAAGACATCTGCTGAAAGAAGTTAAAGCCTCCGGCGGATGTCACGGAGTCGAAAGGAGTTCTTAGGGGATGTTAGCCTAAAATCATCGCATCCATGCGATAACGGCTAACTGACCTGCATCGTGCAGGCCTAAGCACAAAGCCGATTCCGGACGCAATTATGCCGAGGCATAATTGATATGAATAAAATACTATTGGAATGACAATAAAAAAGTAGTGGAAGAGGCGTGTTAAGTAGCTTTTCTTTGAATAAGAAATATAGTAATAAAACAATTTTTACGAATGTTACAAGTCAAAGCATTTAAGCTTACACGATTGTAATGTAATTGAAAGCCAATACGATAGAGTGTAATACATTATTTTGCGAGAATGTATATAGAAGCAAGAACAAGAAGCGGAGGAATACACAATGAATGAAAAATTAGAAGGCGTATATGAGGAATTTAATCGTTACATATACCACTTATGTTTAAAACTTACTCGCAATACTGTAGAAGCTGAAGATTTAATGCAAGAAGTATGGGTAAAAGTTGTGCGCTATGAGGATAGCGTTGCCGAGGTGGAGCATATTAAAGCTTGGCTTACAACAATTACAATGAATACATTTAGAGATCGCTACCGTAAAAAAGTACGACGTAGTAAATACATGATGAACCAACCTGAAACATTAGACGTACCGATTTTAGATTTGGTTCCCAATAATGATATTTCAACTGAAGAAAAAATTGAAAAAGATATTGTTACTAAATTAGTACAGGATAAAATGGAGCAATTAGATGGAATCTATCGTAAAACATTATGGTATTTCTACATAGACCAATATTCACTTGCTGAAATCTCTTCAATTATGAAAGTTTCAATTGGTACTGTGAAATCTCGTTTATTCCGTGCAAAAGCTCGTTTGAAAGAAATGCTTATGGCCGATGTATCAATAGTAGAGTCTGTGCTACCAGCATGATAACATGCATTGGTCGCACTAAATAATTACTTAGACGGAAGTATTCGTTCGGCCAATCAAAAAAAGATGCATTGCAAAATTACTTTGCGATGCATTTTTTTTTGTGAATTTTATCGTCGGTAGAGCAGCGAACATCGTCGGTGGAAGCCCCAGAATCGCTGATAGAACTGCGAACAATGCCGATAGAAGCCGTGGAATAGCTGATAAAATCGCGAACATGGCCGGGAGATTCTGCTTTTCCGCTGCTAGGACGCTCTCGTATTCATTATCAAATTACAAATGGTGGCTTAACACCGAATATTGTTCCAGATACAGCAAATGTCTATTATTTCCTCCGTGGCGAAAATCGTGACGCCGTCAAAGATATAGAACGCAGACTGATTAAAGTGGCAACAGGGGCAGCGATGATGACAGAAACAGAGGTGCATGGGGGGCTGAAGGCAGGGTGTTACGATACATTACCAAATCTTACATTAAATGAGCAAATGTTGGCGCAGTGGAATGAGCTACCGCCATTATCCTTTACAGAGGACGAGCTTACTTTTGCAAAGTCGCTTCAAGCTTCATTAGATCCTTCTGTTCTGGCGGGTACTGCACAACAGTCTTTTGTCCCACAGGAAATTAATAGTAGTGGGATATTGTTAGAGCAGGTATTTCATATACCACAAACTTTTCGCCAATCAATGCAAGGTTCTAGTGATTTAGGAGACGTTTCATGGATTGCGCCACTCGGTCAGGTATTTACGACTTGTGCTCCATATGGCGTCCAAGTGCATATTTGGCAAGCAACTGCTGCCTTTGGATCTTCGCTTGGCATGAAAGGGTATGCATTATGCGGCAAAGGCGATGGCAGGGGCTGCGCTTATTCTTTACTAAATCCGGCTGTTATTGAAAAAGCGAAGGAGGAATTTGAGAATTTAAAAGCTGGGAAACATTATGAATGCGGTATTCCAGAAGAAGTAAAAGCGCCAAATCGCTTTAAACCAAGTCTTAGGATGGGGGGATAAATCTCACTATTTTGATGCATGAAAAAGCGAATGCCCCAAACGCCTACCCTGAAACTGACTAGCCAAGACATACACACAATCCGAGGGGGCTAGTCAGTAAATCGGTGGGAAGGGTAGGGGGATTAACCATTTAAAGGCCTCACCAAAAAATTGAGCCAAAAAGAAAAGCACCTTAAAAAGTTAGAGGCATGTCTAACTTTTTAGGTGTGAAAATGAAGCTTTTATTCATGGCGCGTAGAATCAGTGTTGAGTAATTTGGAGAAAATATCACGTAATGTTTGTACTTCCTCAGCTGAGAGCATACCAAACATATTGTTGATAATTTCGCTAACTTGTTGACGAGATTCTTCTAAAATATCTTCGCCATCCGTTGTAATTTTCAATTGAGAAGCTCGCCGATCTGTCGCATGCTGTGTTTTTTCAATAAAGCCAGCATTAATAAGCTTACTTGTTAAAACAGTGACACCACCTGTCGTCACTTTTAACCGATCAGCAATGGCAGAAGGGCGCTTTGGTCCCTCCTGCGATAAGAAGTCTAAAATTAAAATATGGGATTTTGAAAAGCCGAGTACATTATGATTATTCCACTCGTTTGCCCACTTACGCTCAATAGAAGAAACCACTTCAAACAATGAGGTAATGGCTCTTTGTTTTTCTTGATCCATATAAGGTCATCTCCAAAACTGTTTTAACTTTCTTGTGCCAATCTTGTCATTGCATTTAATTCATAAGCACGTACTTTGCGTGGAATAAAACGACGGATGTCCATCTCATTGTACCCAACTTGAATACGTTTTTCATCAATTAAGATAGGGCTACGTAGCATTCTTGGATGTGCTTGGATTATTGCATACAACTCTTGAATAGAGAGCTGATCAATATCAATATTTAGATTTTTAAAATCGTTTGAGTTAGTTGCAATAATTTCGTCTGTTCCATCTTCTGTCATGCTTAAAATTTCTTTAAATTCAGCAAGTGTAAGTGGATGTGAAGTTATACGTTTTTCTTTATATTCGATATTGTGATCTTTTAACCATTTTAATGCTTTTCTGGATGAAGAACAGCTCGCTTGTGAATAAATTGTAACTGTCATTCTTCATTCCCCGCTTTCTTTTTTAGGATTATATTTTATATATATCTTATTAGTAAGTTTAATAGGTTATACATATATCTTACTAGTAAGCTACTTATAAATCAATAGTTATTTGAAAAAAATTCAAATAGAAATGATATTTTTTCAACTACACTAAAATATACGCATAAAAGAGCGAAAAGTTTCGCAATTTCAGCTTACAATGATGTAAGTTTACTCAATATTAATAATAGATGCTCATGGAATAAGGAGAGCTGTCCTAATCTGATTTAAATGTGATTATTGTTAATCCACTGATTATTAATATGATTGAATGCAGGTTTTTATGCATAGATAAATAAATTTTTGTTTGGAGTTTAGAGAAAGACGGTTCCCAAAAGCCTCGGGTAGGTCAGAGAAGCGCTCGGGTATGCCGGGGAACTGATCGGGTGGTCAGGAGAAGTGCTCATGTAGGCTGGGGAACTGATCGGGTAAGCGGGAGAAGTGCTCAGGTAGGCTGGGGAACTGATCGGGTAGGCCAGAGAAGTGTTCAGGTATGCCGGGGAACTGATCGGGTAGTCAGAAAAACTGCTCTGGCACCCCGAAGAACTGCTCAGGTAAGAGTCCATGTCCCACTTTCAGTCACTAAAAAGAGGGCAGCCCCCGAGTGATTCATGCATCACATCGGTAACTGCCCTCATTAATAATATTTCTAGCTTTGTTGTCCAGAAGTAAACCAGTCTTGGACATCCCAAACTTTTGTTGCTAAATCTTCATAGAAGTCAGGTTCATGGCTTACTAGTACAATTGTGCCTTTAAATTCTTTCATGGCACGCTTTAGCTCATCTTTTGCATCGACATCCAAGTGGTTTGTCGGTTCGTCAAATAGAAGCCAGTTTGCTTCTTCCATCATTAGCTTACATAAACGTACCTTTGCTTGCTCACCACCAGATAAAGAATTAAGTGGGCGAGTAATATGATCCGTTTTTAGTCCTGCGCGTGCTAATGCTGCACGTACTTGTGCTTGCTCCATAGAAGGGAAGGCATTCCAGACATCATCAATAGGTGTAATTTTTTCAGCTTTTACTTCTTGTTCGAAGTAAGATGGGTAAAGATAGTCACCGCGAATCACTTTTCCATCTAGCGGATTGATTTTACCTAGCATCGTTTTTAATAATGTTGATTTACCGACACCATTCATACCGACTAGAGCAATTTTTTCCCCACGTTCAATAGCGAATGTAAGTGGAGGAAGTAACGGCTTGTCCTTGTCGTATCCAATGACTAAGTTTTCAGCCTCTACTACATAACGACCAGAAGAACGTGCCTCTTTAAAACCAAATTCTGGCTTTACAGCTGTTTCAGGACGGTCGATACGCTCTAAGCGGTCAAGCTGCTTGGAGCGAGATTTTGCACGACCAGTAGTTGAGTAGCGCGCTTTATTCTTCGCAATAAAATCTTCTTGTTTTTTAATGAATTCCTGTTGTTTTTCATAGGCATCGATATGTTGACGTTTATTGATTTCAGCAAGCTCTAAAAACTTTTCATATGTCGCTGTATAGCGAGTCAATTTTGAAAATTCTAGTTGGAAGATAACATCCACCGTTTCATTCATAAACTCTGTATCATGCGAAATTAATAAGAAAGCGTGTGGATAGTTCTTTAAATAGTTTTTCAACCATGTAATATGCTCTTCATCAAGATAGTTCGTCGGCTCATCTAGTAACAATACTTTTGGCTTTTCAAGTAATAGCTTGGCTAGTAAAACCTTTGTACGTTGACCACCTGAAAGAGCAGCGACATCACGGTCTAAGCCGATTGCGTCAAGCCCAAGACCTCGTGCAACCTCATCAATTTTCATATCAAGCGAATAGAAATCACCTGCATCCAGAGCATCTTGCACCTCAGCCATTTGCTCTAGTAAAACTTCTAATTCTTCAGGCGTTGCTTCAGCCATTTTTCCTGTAATTTCATTGAGCTCTTCTTCTTTTTTATATAAAGGAAGGAAAGCGTCACGTAATGCATCACGCATAGTTCGGCCAGCTGTCAATACAGTATGCTGATCTAAATAACCATAATGCGTTCCTGGAAGCCATTCAACCTTCCCAGTATCGTGGATTGCTTGGCCCGTAATGATGCCCATTAATGTTGACTTACCAACACCATTTGCACCTACAAGACCAATATGATCACCTTCAACTAAACGAAAGGAGACATCTTTAAAAAGCATGCGGTCACCGAATGAATGACCTAAATTTTCAACTGTTAATATTGCCATATATGTTCCTCCAAATAAAATCAATACATTTTTGTAAAATAGTTGCCGTCTTCCTACAAAGACAGCTATGCGTTTTTAATTGCGCTAGATATTTTTAAAGCTCTGCTAATTGTTTATTTAATTCCGCTAGCTTCGCTTCCATATTCGCAAGGCGTTGCTCTGCATTTGCCACTTGGTCATTATGACCTGTCGATTCAAGTTTTTCAATGTCGCCTTGTAAATTCATATAATCCATTTTTAGCTCTTTAATTTGATATTCAATATCACTTTTTGATGGCATGATGATTGCTCCTTTATTTGTATATTTGTATAACGAATGCGTGTAAAAGCGATGGAGGTTTTTTTATCCCCCCACCGCTTATTAGTTAAAATCAATCGGGTACTTATTTGGTTTGAAATTCACTGATGCTACACCTGTAAGTAGGGGTGAAAAATTCTACTATATTGTATCATATCCACCTTCAAAGAATCACTAAGTAGAAGCGATATTGTGTCGATCGTAAGCGAAATCTAAAAGTAATGACTGTAGTGCTTCATTGTTACTTGTAAGATTGAGCTGACGTTGTTTTTTTACAGCTCGTTCACTTCGAGCCTCATGTAATAGAAATTCCATTACAGCATTTTGAATTTGTGATTGCTTCATTTTGCGACCAAGTCCAAGGTGAATAAAGCCATTCTGTTCGCGAGGGAAGGCGTGTAATAGCTCAGCCTCTGTTTGTGCAAGTGTAATACAAGGTACGCCATAAGAGGCAATTTTATAAGGTGTATAGTTAGCATTACAAATAATAACATCCGCTTTTGGCAATAGTTTTAGGAGTGCGTTTTTATCACGAAGAATGGCAGTATTACGACGACTGAGCACCATCATTTGCAAATCATCTGTTGCATGTCGATAGCTATCATCAATCATCACTGTAATTTGTAGTGGAATTTGTAGCTGCGTTAAGTGTCGAAGAGTACGGTAGGTTAAGTTATGCTCGTCCCCATCCTCAAAAGCAACAACGATATGAGGAGGGTTTTCAGGTGTTTTATTGTCTGGTCTATCATCAAAATTCTGGTAAGCTTTTGGTAATGCAAAGTTGAAGCTACCACCAATATATTGAGATGGTAAATAGTCTTTAACTTCTTGATAGAGTGCTAGCAATACGCAGTCACAGGCTTGACCACCCTCACCAAGATCATCAAAATGAATGATTGTTTTACAGAACGGTCGTAAATTTTGTACTTGCCAGCTTTCAGAGTTACGGCCATCTCTTACAATTAAATCAGGCTGAATTCCTTTCATTTGCTTTGGTAGCTCGTCGAAATGTTCAAATAAGATCGGCGAGAGATTTTCATTCATTAAAGTTTGAATCCCATCATTTGAAGGGGTTTTTACAAATATGAAAACTTTCTCATTTGCAAGAAGCTTTGCCAGCGTTGCAACCCGTTCAAAAGGATACAGCCCTTTATCAATACAGCTTTCAATAATGAAAACAATCGTTTTTTTCAGTTCCGTTGCTTGAATTTCGTTTTGCAAATGTATCCCATCCTTTCGTCTGTCTATTTAAACTATGGTGAATAATGGGCAAGTATGTGTAAAAAATTAGGATTAGATAAATTATGACATAATGTGAAATGCGGGATTCTATAAACGGGTGGCCTCTTCTAAATAGATTTTCAAAACTTACAAATTAAATGAGTAAGAGCTCCTTCATTGACCGATAAATAAAGTAGAGCTTGTGGGAAGATAAATAAGATTGTTTTAAGATGTTCGTTCCAGCGGTGTGACTACTGGAGCGAACGGAGCTTAGAAAGGGGTACGACCAATGGGAATGCGCGCAGCGATTGTTGTAGGAGCTACTGGATTAACAGGTACCTCTCTTGTAGAACAATTATGTGAAAATGATGAATATGTTTCAGTTACGGTGATTGCACGAAGAAAGCCAGCATTTACGCATCCAAAGTTAGAAGTAAAAATCCGTAATCTTGATACTTTAGAGGAAAAAGATATCGAATTTGCACATGAACTTTATTGTTGTTTAGGGACAACGATTAAAAAGGCAGGATCTCGTGAGGCATTTGAGAAAGTGGATTTTGAATATCCGCTAGCTATCGCCTCGTTAGCAAAAAAACGAGGAATCCCACATATGCTTGTCATTACAGCAATGGGGGCAAATGAAAATTCTCCAATTTACTATAATCGAGTAAAAGGAAAGCTTGAACATGATCTTATGGAGCTAGGCTTACAAAGACTTTCTATTATTCGCCCATCCTTATTAATTGGGGAGAGGGAGGAGTTTCGCTTAGGTGAAAAGGCGGGAGAGAAAGTTTTAAAGTTAGTAAAGCCATTATTAGTTGGACCATTAAAGCGTTCAAGAGCGATAGAAGCCTCCCAAGTTGCAAAGGCGATGATCGTGATCGCGCTATATGGCAATAAACAGCCTGTGACAATTTATCAATCTCAGGAATTGGCTAAGTTAGATTTTCCTGAAACACAGGATGAAGATGTTTCGCGAGAGAAATTATTTAATTGGGATAAGCACAAATTACCGAGTTCTAGCGATGAAGGAGATAAAGTAAATCAAGAAGTCGTGATTAATCGAGATAAATATAAAATAGAAGAAACCGTTGTAGATAAAGAAGTAAAATTCCAACATCGTAGGGATAGATAAAGGTTCATCATCGAGATTGGGAATTATCTTTATGTATTCAATGCAGACAAGTTGATCTTCGTTACGACTGGGCGACTTCTTGGGGACCAGCGTCACAGATGAGACCGCCTAACTTTACTGGTTGGGCGTTTTCTTTTATAGTTCTAACTATTTGAACGTCCATACATTAGGACAGTAAAGTGAATACTTGAGCAGAGTAGGAAAATACCCGCGGAAGCAAGGTGAATACCCGCGGAAGCAGGGTGAATACCCGCGGAAGCAGGGTGAATACCCGCGGAAGCAAGGCGAATACCCGCGGAAGCAAGG
>NZ_LIYL01000069.1:20064-54546 GCF_001278875.1 Lysinibacillus sp. FJAT-14222
AGGCAAATACCCGCGGAAGCAAGGTGAATACCCGCGGAAGCAGGGTGAATACCTGCGGAAGCAAGACGAATACCCGCGGAAGCAGGGTGAATACCCGCGGAAGCGAGGTGAATATCCGCGGAAGCAAAGCAAATACCCGCGGAAGCAGGGTGAATACCCGCGGAAGCAAGGTGAATACCCGCAGAAGCAGTGAATACCCGCGGAAGCAAGGCGAATACCCGCGGAAGCAAGGCGAATACCCGCGGAAGCAGTGAATACCCGCGGAAGCAAGGCGAATACCCGCGGAAGCAGGGTGAATACCCGCGGAAGCAAAGCAAATACCCGCGGAAGCAAGGCGAATACCCGCGGAAGCAAGGTGAATACCCGCGGAAGCAGGGGAAATGCCGCCTGCAGCAACAAAGCGCCCAGCCGGAACGGAAATCAACCACACGTTATGAGCCAAATATTATTTTAATCAAAAGTAATCGCCATTCCAAAGTCTCTTTCTGAAGCAATATTTCTTGTGTAAACTACGTTCCGCCTAAAGACTGAATTTACGGTTTTAACCACTACAATTCTTTTCGTGCCTCTTCTCATTTGTTACAATACTATTGTAGAAGATGAAAGTGGAGGCAAAGTGAAAATGAAAATTTTACTCGTTGATGGCACAATGTTTGGTCGTAAAACAGGTGCTATTTTAGAGCAAGTGGAGCAATATGTTAAAGAATTAGATGCTAGTTTCGAATTAGAAATTATGCATTTTAGTCAATATAAGCATCAAATTGTAGACGGTTCACCATTAAACGATGATATGAAGAAAATGATTCAAAAATTTGAAGAAGCGGATGCGTATATTATCGCTACACCGATTTTCCAAGCATCAATTCCGGGCGTTTTGAAAAATGCATTTGACTTCTTGCATCCAAAAACAATGCGCTATAAACCAGTATCGATCGTAGCAAATGGTGGCACGTATCAGCACCATTTAGTAGTAGAAAATCAGTTGAAACCAATTTTAGACTACTTTCGTGCACTTGTAACTCCGAACTATGTATACACACACACATCTCATTTTGATGCAGATAATAATATTGTAGACGAAGATGTTCATAATCGTTTACGTGAATTGGCTCGTGTTTTTGTGCAGTACTGTGAAATGAGCAAAACATTGCCGAAAGAAACGATTGATCAACATTAAAATAAAGTTATCCCCTGTACCGTGGAAGGAAATCACTGTGCAGGGGATTTTTCTTTTCAAGTATTCTTTTATGATGTGATAAAATAGAACTTTAGTGAAACGGAAGGGAGGGCTGCTCATGCAGGACATCGCTATACTAGAAAAACAACGCTGTAGTCTGATTTTGACTAATAAGGCGAAGGAAGCGGTAGAGGAATGCTCAGCAAATGAGCATGCCTTTTTTGCGTTACAAAAAACATTCACCGTCTACATCGAAAAGCGCAAAGCAAAAACGCCTGGTGAAACGTTTTTATCGATTTATTTTAATGCAGAGCAAAATGAAAAGTTAACCGACGTCCTTGCAGAGAAAACAGCCATTATGGATTGCGTGCTAAAGGTTGAAGGATTGCTAGCTACAAATCTCCGTTTTGTACATATGCGAGGCCCAATCAATACAAATCGACGCCTACCAGTAGCATTACAATTCGTTACAAGACCTAATAATGGAGCAGGGATTCCGCTCGATCTTCATAAAAAAATAAGAGAGCTACCGATAGCTGAGGAGCGCACAGAATATGTGAAAAAGCGTATCTCGAGCTGGGAAGGCTATTTAAAAATTCAAGAACGTGATGCGACTATTGATGATATTCATACAGAGTTTAAGCAAAGCTATTTTAATGAAGATTTTACTAGGCTGACAATTGTCTGCCCTTATATAAAATCGAAGGAATGGAAGAAGCTTGAAGGGTTAAGTGTGAGTATTCAAGGGGTACGCGGTGAAATTGGACAAGTGTTAAAGGCTAATGCAAGGAAGCAGACAGTAGAAATTGACTTAAAACCTTTTGTGCAGGATTTATCACGTAAAGATCAGCTTAACCTTCGTTCTAAGCAAGCAAGCTTTAGTAATTTTGCGACATTGAGTCAAATTAGACGATTACGCAATGGTTTTACAAAGCTAGAAAAGGGTGAGGCGGTTAACCCCAATTTAGAGACAATACTATTTGAAAAACGCCCAACTGTTCGAACATCAAAGCTTCGAGAGGATATTGTTTTTCACAATAATTTAAACGAATATCAAAGACGGGCTGTTTTAGGAGCATTGTCTGTTGAAGATTTGTATGTGATTCAAGGACCTCCTGGCACAGGGAAAACAACCGTTATTTCTGAAATTTGTCAGCAAAATGTCAAGGCGGGCTTAAAAACACTTGTAGCTTCTCAATCAAATCTAGCAGTTGATAATGCATTAGGGCGACTTCTCTCTAATCAAGAAATTCGAATTTTACGCTATGGTAGAACCGAGAGCATTGAAGAAGAAGGTAAAAAATTTATTGAGGAAAATGTTGCGCTTCATTGGCGTGAGCAAACTCTCATAGCGATAGAAGAGGAAATCACAGCCTTTACACAACGTGAGCAAGAACTAAAATCTAGTATTATCAAAGCTGAAGAAGAGCTAGAAAAGCTTGAGGCATGGCTTGAGGAACTAACAAAAGAAATAGCAGCAAAAGAACAGGCCGCAATTGACGAGCCGATTTTACAGCAGGAAATACAAGCGTTAAAAAAAGAATTAAAGGCAGCAAAAGCTGAGCAGCAGGAGAACGAGGCACATAAAGAGCATTACGAAAAACAACTGGCGCAAATCGAGCCTACTGTAAAATCGCTTGAGCAGGCCCTTGCTGATAACCCATCAGTAGAACAGCTAAAACTTACTATAGAAGAAACTACTCAAAAGGTTGAGCAACTGGAAGCAGCTACTCAATATAAGGAGCTGCAAGAGCAAAAGCAGCATCTGGCACTGCAGTTCAAAGATTTCCAATTGAAATATGAAGAGGAAAGTAATCGTCTTCGATCAATGAAGGAAGCTGAAAAATATATCGATACTTTAACGTCCTATGAGCGAATTCAACGATTTTTACAGCACTATCACATTCGCCCATCCTATGTGCTGTCACAGCAAATTAGTCGTATACAGCATTTAGAGGATGCTAAAGATTTAGAGGCATGGGCAACCATCAATTCTCGGCTACAAAAAGCGATCGCAAAGCTTGAGGCATTGGCGTCAGATGAAGAAAAGGAACGTGCTCTTGCTAAAAGTAGATTACAGCCAGTTCAATCGTTTTCGTTGCAAAATCTAACAGGTGTTTTTGCCCAGCTCAATAAATCCTTTGAAGATGATCAAACACCATCTGCCGAGCAACTTGAGAGTTTCTTGCTCGGATTATATATGCGTCGTGATTTTGTCTGGCAAAAAGGTGTAGCTCTCAAACAACAACAAGAGCATAAAGATCAGGAATTTGAGTCATTGCGTAAAGGGATTGGAGGCTTATTACATCAAGAGTGTGCGATTACGAGCTTTGATGTTCAAAGCTTACAGCGACAATTGCAGCCATATTTACAGCATACAGAACGACTTCAGCAGTTAGCTGAGACGTTCCAAATTGATACTGAGCCAGAGGAGTCTGTAGAGCATTTAAAAATGCTTGTATCGCAATCAAAATCTTCTCTTCAAACAGCACGTCAACAGCTTGAGGCGGTTGAACAAGCTAATACACAGCTCCTACCAAAGAGAGCGGCACTTCAAACAGCGCAGACTAGCTTACAAGAAATTGAACAGCAGCTAGCACAATTAGAAGAAAGTATTAAAGAAATTAATATTGCTGGATTGAAGAAGGAGAAGCAGCTCACAGCTTACACAAACCTTCTACAATCAACACCAGAGCGTACTTCAGAGGAAGTAGAGGAAGCAATTGCATCCTCCAAAACAGCGATAGAGGAATTACAGCGCAAGGAACAGCAGCTGCCTCTTCGAAAAAAATTACAAGAGCAATGGCGTGACAAGCTACAAAACGCTACAGAATATGATTTGGATGAAATTCGTAAATTATATGTGCGTCATGCGAATGTTATCGGTACAACATGCGTCGCTTCAGCAAGTAAGGAATTTATGGAAAACTACCCGACATTTGATGTTGTCATTATCGATGAAGTATCAAAGGCAACACCACCAGAGCTACTATTACCGATGCTTAAGGGTAAAAAAGTTATTTTAGTGGGCGATCATCATCAGCTACCTCCACTACTTGGAGATGATACGTTGGAGGAAACGTTAAAGGCGATGCTAGATGAAAGTCCAAACTTTGACGGGGCGCAGGAATTAAAAAATTTACTGCGAGAATCGCTATTTGAACGCTTATTTAATAACTTGCCGCAAACTCATAAGCAAATGCTGGCATTGCAGTACCGAATGCATGAAAAAATTATGCACAGTATTACACCATTTTACGCAAAAGAGGAAAATGGCCTAC
Organism: Lysinibacillus sp. FJAT-14222; assembly: GCF_001278875.1. Classification (NCBI taxonomy): domain Bacteria; kingdom Bacillati; phylum Bacillota; class Bacilli; order Caryophanales; family Bacillaceae; genus Lysinibacillus; species Lysinibacillus sp. FJAT-14222. The sequence goes on from NZ_LIYL01000069.1 coordinate 24,523, forward strand.
AATGTGGTTTGCCAGATTCAGATGCAACACGAGACCATTGCTTAGAAGGGCAATTTGTTAAACGTGATGATCATTTGCTATGGGTCGATATTCCAACCGAAAAACCTTATTTAGAGGAGCAAGTAAAGGGCGGAACGAGTCGCTACAATGAGGGTGAATTACAAACTATTCGACGTATTTTAACCGATTTGAATACAGCTGTTATCGAAGCTAAAGCAGAGGGACGCATGCCTCAAGATGCACAAAAAAGCGTTGGGGTTATTAGCTTCTACGGGGAGCAAGTAAAGAAAATTAATCGCCTTCTGCAACAGGAATTACAGCTACCACATCTTCAATTTAGAACTGGGACAGTCGATAAGTTCCAAGGGATGGAGATGGACGTCATATTAGTCAGTATGGTTCGTAACACACCTAAAGGGGGAGACGTTGGCTTTGCAAAAGATTACCGTCGCTTAAACGTTGCCTTATCTCGTGCCCGTGAGCTATTACTACTTGTCGGAAGTGCTGAAATGTTTACCAAACGTGCGAAGCATCAAGATACACGAGAGATGTATAGCAATCTGTTAGAGACAGTGAAATCCTATAATGGCTTACGTGATCATGAAGGACAGGTGATGTAGATTGTCAAAATTACAGCAGCGCTTAATGCGTGAACTTCAGCAAAATCGAAATATTAAAATCGTTAAAACCAATGAATGGTGCATCCCGATTCGAACGGTAGAAGCGGCCTATGAGCCAGTTCGTCGTTCCACTATGGATGTCTTGATGACAATGCTGTTAATCAGCATACAGGAAGCGGATTTTGGAAGTGCACTGGAATTAAGTGAGTTATTACTAGTCGATCCGCTATTTATTGAGGATTTAGTATCATTAATGTCTCGAGTAAGTCTCATTGATAACGGGGAAGGCTTCTATAGATTAACATCTAAAGGGCAGAAACAGCTGGAACGTGGCATCTTTGAAGAGGAGCTAGATATTGAATTGGCGACCCTTTACTATAGTCCGTGTCACCTTGCATTTCTTGCTGTCGGCGAGGACAATATGGAAGAATATGATGATCTACCAGAGCTATATCGCTATGTGGACAAAGAGGCTGAGCAGCAGGAGCAATTTGAAGAGTCAATGTTAATAGAAGCGTTACAGCAAGAAGATGACGAAGAAGCTGAAGTTGGAGCCTCTCAAAAAATAATTTCAAAGATTGTTCAAACCGACGCAAAACAAATTAATGATATCCCATGCCTTGAATTTGTCCTTCACGATAAAGAGCAGGATATTGTATTTGTTCGTGTATGGAACTCGCTGTTAAATCAATGGGATCCTCACCTAGAGCAACAGCTCACAGAAAAAGAACAACTAGAGTGGCGTAAGCAATACTTATAAAACAAAAAACGAACGTGTAAAGCGTTCGTTTTTTTGTTTTGCTTTTTTAGGTGTATGTCGATAAAGCGGAAAAGTTGGGTGATAAATTATAAAAGTTAGGTGATAAATGAACAAAGTTGAGCGATAAATTCAAAAAATAGGGCGATAAAATGGAAAAAAGCCTCGATAAATTTTTAAGCTTGCATATATTAATACAAAAAAAGGAGGGGACAGATGTTTACGATTAGTTTATGTATGATTGTCAAAAATGAAGAATGTATTATTGAAAGATGCCTAGATTCCGTTCAGCATTTAGTGGATGAAATCAATATTATTGATACGGGCTCAACTGATCGTACAAAAGATATCGTCCAAAGCTATACCTCTCGAATTTTTGACTTTACATGGTGTGATGATTTTGCAAAAGCACGAAACTTTTCCTTTCAGCGAGCTACAAAAGATTTTATTTTATGGCTCGATGCAGATGATGTTATGACGACAGAACATCAGCACAAGCTCCTACAACTTAAGCAATCTCTTTATCATCCTAACGTAGATGCTGTTTTAATGGATTATTATGTAACGCTAGATGCAGATGGCTGCGTAGAAACTAGTGAAAAAAGATTTCGTCTCGTAAAACGTGCACGTAATTTTCAGTGGCAGGGTGCCGTCCATGAGTATTTAGATGTAACAGGCCAGCTCTATCATAGCGATATAGCCGTTACACATTTGCCAAGAAAAAGCGATATTTATCGCAATATTACTATTTATGAGCGTTTAAAGAAAGAAGGGCACCCATTTTCAGCTAGAGAAACTTTTCATTACGCAAATGAGCTTAAAGTTCATCAGCGATTTTTAGAAGCTATTAATCACTATCATAATTTCCTTGATTCCACAAAAGGCTCTGCCGATGATCAAATTCAAGCTTGCTTAAATTTAGCGGATTGCTACCAACAGCTACACGATTCAAAACAAGCAACCCAAGCTATTTTACAATCATTATTATATGATCGACCAAGACCAGAAATATGCTGTCGAATTGGTCATTTTTTTATGGAGCAATTGAAAAATAAAGAGGCTATTTATTGGTATTCACAAGCGTTACAGCAATCTATAGAACAGACAATGGCTACTCATAAGCCCGCTTATTCCACATGGCTTCCACATTTACAGTTAAGTTTGTTATACAATCGTTTGCGTCTCTATGAAAATGCACATCAGCATAATGAGGCAGCACGTAAATTTAAGCCAAATGATCAGCGCATACTAGACAACCGAAAATACTTGTTAACTCAGTTAAAGAAGTAAGCCCGTCATGGGAAGGGAACATCAATAAAATTAATATATATACCGTAACCAATTAACATCGATACAAAAACAACAATTGTCATAAAAATCACATTCCGAGGTCTGAAAGTTCGAGCATCCATTCATTCATCCCCTTTCGATTTTGTGAACATTCTGTTAACTCAACATATGTTTTAAGAGTTTGAGTATGCAGTTCATCGTCAACATTTTTTTGAAGCATAGAAAAAGAGCAAATTCACGCTAATTTTGAGTTTGCTCTTTAAATTAATCATTTTACCCGATCAGTCCTCAGACAATGACTATGATTGACACTAAGTAGATGGCTCTAAAACATTTGCTGCCCCGAACTTATGGTATATTAGACAGTACATAGTTAGTAAAGGAGTACGAATATATGGTTAAAATTGTAGTTATAGCTGAAAAACCTTCAGTTGCACGTGATATAGCAAATGTATTGAAATGTAATAAAAAAGGGAACGGATTTTTAGAAGGTGACAAATATATAGTTACTTGGGCATTAGGGCATTTAGTGACATTAGCTGATCCAGAAGCCTACGATAATAAATATAAAACATGGAATTTAGAAGACCTTCCAATGTTGCCAGAGCGCATGAAACTTGTGGTTATGAAGCAAACAGGCAAACAGTTTAACGCAGTGAAATCACAGTTAACACGTAATGATGTCAATGAAATCATTGTGGCTACTGATGCTGGGCGTGAAGGTGAATTAGTTGCTCGATGGATTATAGAAAAGGCAAATGTGAAAAAGCCAATTAAACGTTTATGGATTTCATCTGTCACAGATAAAGCCATCAAAGAAGGATTTGCTAATTTAAAACCGGGTAAAAACTACGAAAATTTATATGCTGCTGCTGTCGCTCGTTCTGAGGCAGACTGGTATATCGGATTAAATGCGACACGTGCTTTAACAACAAGATTTAATGCACAGCTGAACTGTGGCCGTGTTCAAACCCCAACTGTTGCAATGATTGCTGCACGCGAAGATGAAATTAAAAACTTCAACCCGCAAACGTACTACGGTATTGAAGCGCAAACAGATTCGTTAAAGCTTACTTGGCAAGACGCAAACGGTAATTCACGTAGCTTTAATAAAGAAAAAATCGACGTTATTGTCAAAGCATTAGGCAATCAAGATGCAAAGATTGCTTCAATTGACCGCAAGCCTAAAAAATCATTTGCCCCAGGTCTTTATGATTTAACAGAATTACAACGAGATGCCAATAAATTGTTTGGCTATTCTGCAAAAGAAACATTAAATATTATGCAAAAGCTATATGAATCTCATAAAGTGCTGACATACCCTCGTACGGATTCACGTTATTTATCATCTGATATTGTGGGCACATTACCTGAGCGTCTAAAAGCATGTGGCATTGGCGAATATCGTACATTAACGAATAAAATTTTAACTAAGCCGATTAAAGCAAGTAAATCATTTGTAGATGACAGTAAAGTATCCGATCACCATGCCATTATTCCAACTGAAGGCTATGTGAACTTATCGGCATTCAATGATAAAGAGCGTAAAATTTATGATTTAGTAGTAAAACGATTTTTAGCTGTATTATTCCCAGCACAAGAATATGAGCAATTAACAGTACAAGCTCAAATCGGTAATGAGAAATTTATTGCCAAAGGGAAAACCGTAACAAATGCTGGTTGGAAAGAAGTATATCAAAATCGTTTTGATGATGAAGAATCAACGGATGATGTCAAAGAGCAACTGCTTCCTCGTTTAGAACAAGGACAAGTGTTAAAAACAAAGCTAATTGCCCAAACATCTGGTCAAACAAAGCCACCAGCACGTTTTACAGAGGCGACATTACTATCTGCTATGGAAAATCCTACGAAGTATATGGAAACGAACGACAAGAAACTTGTAGATACGTTGAAATCAACAGGCGGGTTAGGAACAGTTGCAACACGAGCAGATATTATCGAAAAGCTATTTAATTCATTCTTAATCGAAAAACGTGGCGGCAAAGACATTTATATTACTTCAAAAGGTCGTCAATTGCTGGACTTAGTGCCTGAAGAATTACGTTCCCCTACGACAACAGCTGAGTGGGAGCAAAAGCTTGAGCTAATTTCAAAAGGTAAGTTGAAAAAAGACGTGTTCATCAATGAAATGAAAAAGCACACGAAAGAAATAGTTGCTGAAATTAAAGCAAGTGATAAAAAATATAAGCATGACAATATCTCAACAAAATCTTGTCCTGATTGTGGCAAGCCAATGCTTGAAGTCAACGGTAAAAAAGGCAAAATGCTTGTCTGCCAAGATCGTGATTGTGGTCATCGCAAAAACGTATCACGTGTTACCAACGCAAGATGCCCACAATGTAAGAAAAAGCTAGAACTACGTGGTGAAGGTGATGGCCAAATCTTCGTATGTAAATGTGGTTATCGCGAAAAGTTATCTGCATTTGAAGCCCGTCGTAAAAAAGAAGGTGGTGGCAAAGTAGATAAGCGCAGTGTACAAAAATACATGAAGCAGCAAGAAAAAGAAGCTGAACCGATTAATAATGCGTTTGCGGATTTGTTAAAAGGGATGAAGTTTGATTAAAATTTTGAGGGATTAGTTTTTCAGATGGGATTAACCTCCTCATAGTATGATGAAACAAATTTATACACGAGAAAAGGAAATATGTATTTCTTTTCCTCGTGGTCTTATTTTATTGATTTCCGAAATAGTTCTCTATTTTCTTTCTATTTCTGTAGTAATGCATAAAGATGATTACGTTAGTTTTTGTAAGTACTATAAATTTCCTAATGGAATTTATATTTATTTTTATGAAGAAACCACTTTAAATGGTGGTAATTTAAACAAAGAGTTAAGGAAGATTGAAAACAAAAAACATAATAAAAAGAAGGGGTAATAATTGAAATACGTTATAGCCGGCTTGATATTAATGGTTTTTTTAGTGTTTTATAACCAATCTTTAAAAGAGATCTTAAATACAATTAAAATAGGTAAAATCAAAAAAACAATTAATTCTCAGTATATAATAAATTTATTGAGTATAATATTAGCAGTTCTTTCTTTAGCTTTAACTCTAGACGATTCTCTAAAAATAAAGATAACCGAGGCTTCATCTGATTATATAATTATAATAATCGTTGGTTTTCTAATAACTTTAATTATGCTCTTAAATCATCTTAATGGAAAAAATGATAGAATTTTTGCACTTAAGGAAGATCTGAAATCGGACACAAAAGAACTTTGGAAAAGTTATAGCGATCTAGATAAGTTTTATAAAGAACAAAATTCTCAGAAATTCATGGAAAGTTTTGTGAAAAATAATTCTAATCTTATTTCAATTCAACGTTACGTGTATAGTACTTATATTAACGGTAATGGAATTATTATTAATATTCAGGGTAAAAATAGCTTTATACGAGAAAGTGCAGATTTAAATACAGTTGCTCAAGGCTATTATTTATTTAATACAGAGGATGTCCAGCGATTGCTTAAGGCATATGCGTTAAGTCAACAAAGTGTACATACTAAAAATTTAAAAGACGATGATTACAATTATGTAGAAAATTTATTCTTTCAATGGACTGAAGAACTATATGATAAACAAATTAGTGAATATACTGATGAAGATGCTATGAAATATCAATTACTTCTAATCCTAAAAGAATTACTGGAGATTGGTTTATCTATGTCTCCACCACTTCCATTTTCGGAGGAACAATTACATCAAATTAATCGAAGAAAATCAGGTATTGAAATAGCGACGTTTTTATTAAGAGATTATATAGATATACAATCTAAGAGAGTCTATTTTGAATATAAAGGTTTTTCAGACTCAAAAAAGAATAGGTTATATTCTAATGTACAGGTCATTAATCCTAATGGGGAAAAATCAGTGTTTGTCTTAGCTCATCATGGAGATTCTAACCTTGACGAACGAAGTAGATTTCAAAAAGTTGAAAACGATACTGATAAATTCATTGAATTGGTTAAAAATGAATTTAATTTTATGAATAACTAAAGAAATGCATGTTATAATAAATAAGGAGGTGTTAGATATGACTATTGAACCTAAAAAAGCTTTAACAATTGAAGATGTCCAAAGACAACGTAGAGAAGCTTTTGCTAAAAGGTATGAAGAAAAATTTGGGAAAAGTATTCAAGCGTCTACTAACAAACAAGATACTCCTCAACGTGGATTTGCTTTAAACTATTATGGAATTGAATCAAACTGGCTTTAATATTTGTCTTATATTGCTCATGTGCATTGTCGCATGAGCATTTTTTGTGTGCCTTGAAAACCCCCTGCTATGCTAGGGGGGCCGGAAAGCTTTTAGCTCTGGACAATAAAAGAACTCAAGTCAGGTCTGGCCAACCATTGAAAAAATGTAAGAAGATGAACGGTTATTTTTTGTATGCTTAAGTCGAGAAAGAAAAATTTGTTCCTTTTAATATGTCTAAGCAGTATGAGATAAACGGGAGATTTGGACCATTTTTAAAAAATCAAAATCACTCTATATATTGGGGTAGATTGGAATTTGAGAATTTATATGTAAAAAAGATAGATTTTAAAAAAACTGAAATACACTGTGCATTTCAGTTTTTTTATGTGCATTGTATAACATTGATGTCTGTTTTTATAGAGATAGTTGCTTGTTATAAACGTTGAAATAAATATGTACAAAAATGCTTGTTTAACCAAGTACGTTTTTGATTTCTTTTGTATATTACAACTTTACAGGGAGTGGCGAGCATGATAGCCTTGAACGGTTAGCCAGCCCTTGATATAGCTGGGTTCTAGGCTATCGAATCATGCGAGTAGAGGCTCCGTGTCAAGTTGTAATTATTCACGCACTTGTATAGAAACTTAGTAAATCAGTGAAAGTGTACATGATTAGACAAGCAAAAATGTACATTATTATTTTGACATTTACACTTGTATATAAAAAATGATGAAAGATATTTTGTTGTTAGAGAACCGATATTTTTTGGATATTTATTTTCGATATTTAAAAGTCTTAAATTCACATAAACAGAAATTTCAGAAAATATATTGAATTGTGAAAAAAACTGTGCTACTGTATGTAACATGAAAATGAAGTTTAAACTTCAAAAAATAAAATAAAAAGGATGCACTTCTTTGGTGGAAAATCAAACAATTCAACAAGTCATTCAAAATAAATATCAGGAGCTTTCAAAAAGTCAGCAAAGGGTAGCGATCTTTATCCTCAAAAATTTGCAGACTGTCGGTGTTCATTCAGCTGCATATGTAGGGGAAAAAGCCGGTGTGAGTGAAACGACGGTCATCCGCTTTTGTTACGCAATAGGATTATCAGGTTACGCTGAGTTGCAGCGTGAGGTAACGATGCACTTATTCAATGAAGGACATACTAGTAGCTTGCAAAATTATTTGCAATCGAAGCAGGCACTTTTTGAAACGCCACGTTTTTATGAAAAAACGATGGAAAAGGATGCATCGAGTATTTTAAACGTTGCTAAGAGCATTAACGAAGAAGATTTTAATCGTGCTGCCATCCTGCTACATACGAAGAAAAAAATCTATATTGCTGGGAATGGCTCCTCCCATTTAGCGGCACAATGGCTGTATTTTACGTTAAATATGTTACGTCCTAACGTTGTGCTTTTAGATTTTGAAACTAGTGAAATCATTAGAGCTTTACAAGAAATCGATGAGGATAGTGTGGTCATTATTTTATCGTTTCATCGTTATTTTAAAGAGCCGATTCAATTTGCAGCTGAGATTCAGGAAAAAAATTGCGAGATTATTGGTATTACAGATTCTAAAATTGCACCAATCACGCAATATGCGACGATTACCTTTGTGAATGAACAACAAGAAATGTCTACAATTGATGCTATGCCGGCTCTCATCTCATTTTTAAATACATTAATTGCGGGTATGACGGCACAAGATCACGACTATTATGAAAATCAGCGCGTAAAATATGATGATTTCCAAAATAGCTTTTTAGCAAATCGATGGAGTTGAATAAAATGAACGAAGCTTTACAAAATTTACAGCCGAGATTGGCGGAGATTTTTACACATTTACATGAGCATCCAGAAATTAGCTGGCAGGAGAAGAAGACAACGCAGTACATCGCAGATCTATTGAAGGAGGCGCAGATGAAGCCTCAGCTTTTCGAAGATATGACTGGACTGTATGTAGATATTGGGAAAGGGACACCGAGAGTTGGATTTCGTACGGATATAGATGCACTGTGGCAGGAAGTAGATGGTGAATTTAAGGCTAATCATTCCTGCGGTCATGATGGACACATGACGATGGCCATTGGGACGGCACTAGTGTTAAAGGATATGGAGAATTTACTTCCTGGTGCGGTACGTATTCTTTTCCAGCCTGCTGAAGAAAAGGCACAGGGCGCTTGCGCATTCGTTGAGAAGGGGCTTATTGATAATCTAGAATACTTATTTGGTGTCCATGTTCGTCCGTTAAAAGAATTACAGGACGGAACGTATGCCCCGGCATTGTATCACGGTGCAGCAAAGCTTTTTACTGGGACAATTATAGGGGAAGAGGCACATGGTGCACGACCAGAACTCGGTATTAATGCTATTGAGGTAGGGGCAGCGATTGTCGAAGGTCTACAAAAAATTTGGACGGACCCGAATGTCTCAGCGTCGGTCAAAATGACGCAATTTAATGCAGGAGGTACCTCCACGAATATTATTCCTGGGAAAGCAACATTTAGCATTGATGCAAGGGCGCAAACAAATGAAGTAATGCAAGCTATCACAAAAGGCATTGAACGCGTGAAGGCATCGATAGAAGCAATGTATGGTGCAAAAATCACCTTAAATGTAGATGCGCATATTGTTGCAGCATTAGTTAATGATGAGGCATTACAGCATATGAATACAGCTATTATTGAAGTGGTTGGTGAAAAGGCATGTGCTTTACCAGTCGTCACTCCGGGAGGAGAGGATTTTCATTTTTATACGTATGAGCGTCCTAATCTTAAAGCAACAATGCTGGGCTTAGGTTGTGGTGTAACACCCGGATTACATCATCCGAAAATGACGTTTAATCGAGAGCGGCTTATTACAGGTGTGAACATTATCACGAGAGCTATTTTACGAGCTTTATAAAGTGAAACTTCATTTTACTGGCCGTTAATACGGAATAAAGAACAGAAAGAAGTGATAGCAATGATTGACGTAAGGGAAATAAAGACAATCGAACAGCTTGAGCAAGTTCAACAATTGGAATATAACGTCTGGGGCATGCCTCCTATACCAATTCATCAAACTTTAACAGCTGTGAAAAATGGAGGTGTTGTTGTCGGTGCCTATGATGGTGATCAATTAGTTGGTTTTAGCTATGGCTTTTCGGGTTTTCGAGAGGGTAAAAGCTATTTATGCTCCCATATGTTGGGGATAGATGAGAATTACCGCTCTCAAGGAATAGGCGAAAAATTAAAATATGCCCAGCAAGCAATTGCTATTGAGCGAGGCTATGATTTAATGGTGTGGACCTTTGATCCGCTTGAAACGCGTAATGGTTTTCTAAATCTGTCCAAATTAAATGGTATTTGTTATACGTATATAGAAAATTGCTACGGTGAAATGCAGGATGGCTTAAATAAGGGACTGCCTTCAGATCGTTTTGAGGTGAGCTGGCATATAACTTCTAATTACGTAGGCAAGAAGGTTTCAATAGATGCAACGAATGTCATACCAGTGGCAAGCTATGTACTAAATGAGCAAGGTTTTCCACGCTTAGAATTGACGGAAAATTTAAAATATAATGAGGATTTCTATACATTGCCTGTACCAAAGGATTTTCAAGTATTGAAGGCGCAAGATCCGGCATTAGCGTTGGACTGGCGTTTCAAAACGCGACATATATTACAACGATTATTTGCACAAGGTTATGCGGCAGTTCAATTGCAGCAGCGAGAAAATTACAACGAGTATGTTCTAGCAAAATTAGAAACTTTAGGTCTGGGAGGAGCAAACTAATATGAAAATTACAGAAATTACAATTCGACATGTAAAGATGAAATTAAAAGAACCATTTACGACTAGCTTTGGCACATTTGATGATAAAGATTTTTTAGTTTTAGAGGCAAAGGATGAATCAGGAACTATTGGTTGGGGAGAATCTGTTGCGTTCCACTCTCCATGGTACAACGAGGAAACGCTTCAAACGAATTGGCATATGCTAGAAGATTTCTTAATTCCTCTTATATTAAATAAAGAGATTCATCATCCAGATGAAGTGAATGAGCTATTTCAACCAATTCGCAAAAATAATATGGCGAAATCAACGATTGAAGGTGCTATTTGGGATATTTATGCCCAACAGACAAATCAATCACTCGCAGCTGCACTCGGTGGCAAAAAGGACAAAATTGAAGTAGGTATCAGTATCGGTATCCAAAAATCAATCGAGGACTTAGTAGCGTTAGTAGATGGTTTTGTTAAAGAGGGCTATAAACGAATGAAAATTAAAATCAAGCCGGGTTGGGATGTAGAAGTAATGCGTACATTACGTGAAACGTTCCCTGATGTGGCGTTTATGGCGGATGCGAACTCAGCTTATCGTCTTACAGATGCCGAAACGCTCAAGCAACTGGATGCTTTTCATTTAACAATGATTGAGCAACCATTAGCGTCAGACGACATTATTGACCATGCAGCATTGCAAAAATTAATCGATACGCCAATTTGCTTGGACGAAAGTATCCATTCATTAGAGGATACACGTAAAGCTGTTGAGTTAGGTAGCACTAAAATTATTAACATTAAAATCGGACGAGTTGGTGGCTTAACGGAAGCAAAGAAAATACATGATTATTGTGAAGTAAATAATATTCCAGTTTGGTGTGGAGGCATGTTGGAGTCTGGTATTGGTCGTGCACATAATGTGGCATTAACTACATTATCGAATTTTATTTTACCTGGAGATACAGCAGGCTCAAGCCGTTATTGGGAAAAGGATATCATTGATCCTGAAGTAGTGGTGAAGGATGGCTATATTGAAGTACCTCAAAAGGCAGGTATCGGCTATGAAGTAAATAGAGAGACGGTCGATTCATTTACAGTAGCACAGAAAACATATAAATAATGCGGGTTGAGTAGTATTAATTCAATATTGATCTTGTTTCATACAAAATGACAAGAAATTGATGATTAGTACATGAAGTAGAAGGCGGTCACTCCAACGGAGAAGCAACCGCCTGCCACTAGGGTGAAGTAGAGTTGATGAGTTTGCTCATATAAATAGATAAGTAGGTGTTCTATGAAAAAAAGTTGGCAGATAGGTGGCGCATTTGTAGGATTAATCGTTGGAGCTGGCTTTGCATCAGGACAAGAAATTATGCAATACTTTACGAGCTTTGGTCTTTACGGTATTGCAGGAGGAATTGTCGCAACAATCGCATTTGCATTTTTAGGGATGAGTCTAGCGCAATTAGGAGCAGACACACAAACGACATCACATAAAGAGGTTATATATCAAATTGGTGGGCGTTATGTAGGGGTTTTATTAGATATAGTCATTACGTTTTTCTTATTTGGTGTTGCCGTTGTTATGTTTGCTGGATCGGGGTCAACATTTGAGCAAATGTTTGGAATAAGCCCGATGATTGGCAGTATTTTTATGGTAATCATGACGATTTTAACATTGCTATTAAATGTAAAAAATATTATTAATATAATAGCTTTAGTGACACCATATTTAATGGCAATCGTTTTTATTATATTAATTTACTCCATTTTCACAATGGACTTAACAATTGCAGAACAGAATGCTTTAGCGAAAGAACAAACATCTGCAGCTTCAAATTGGATAATGGGGGCACTGCTCTATGTTTCTTATAACATAGCTGCTGGTACTGCGATGTTAATTGTTATGGGTGGAACAGTAAAAGAGCGCAAGGTTGCCGGTTTAGGCGGTTTTCTTGGCGGTTTAATGCTTGGTGTTCTAATAATACTTATTAATATTGCTTTGTTTGTTAAAATGGACGTTGTTGGTGGGGTAGCAATGCCAACATTAGAGCTAGCAAAACAAATTCATCCTGCAGTGGGTGTCTTAATGTCCATTGCTTTATTAGGCATGATGTACAATACAGCTGTAGGAATGCTTTATGCATTTACAGTACGTTTTATAGCGCCTGATCATCAATATTTTAAAATAGGCATTGTGGTCATTGGTTTAATAGGCTTTGCTGCAAGTTTAGTAGGGTTTACGACATTGGTTGGAAAAGTATATTCAACAATGGGGTATTTAGGCTTTGCATTAATCATTGCGATTATCATCTCGTGGCTACGTAAAATAACGGCAACTGCATAGGGATAACCGATATCCGTCATTATTATGAATGATTAAAAAGAACATTAATAAAAAAATTTATAAATCTAGTAGTTATAAGGGCTAGTAATGACTTGTAGTTGGTAGACAATCTATAATTCTAATAGAAGGAATGGTATAATTAGAGGATAACAAAATAAAGGTTTTTAAGGGTGATTGGCAGTCTTCTCTATTTACTCCTCATTAGTAATTTTATTTACTAGTGTTAACGGAGAGGAAGGAGGGATTGCTAATGTCAATATTCGAAGCATTAAGCATAGCTATTGGTCTTGGCACTTTAATCGTAGCTGTCTTAGCTTTATCCTTTACTTTTTCGCAAAAAAAGTAAAAGCACCCTTTCAAACCTAGGCCATAGGGTAGGGTGCTTTTTACTCTATAATTTTGTGCCAATCGCTCTTGAAGCGTTTGTTTTGTTACTTAGACCGTTTGGTGTTATCAGCACCATTCGGTTTTTTCTTATTTATATTATATCATATCATATCATATCATAACAATTCCATTTAACATGAATTTCTCACTACTGTCCCCGTTTTCACCTTTACCACCGGTTTCGGTGCATACATAAATCCTAAAAAGAAATCTATAGAAAATATACGCAGTGCAAACGAAAATTTTTGAATGATAGTAGTGATGAAATTAAACGATCAATCATACAGTAAATGTATCTATTAAACATTCGAGGGTGTTTTTATTTTCTGCTTTAAGTTATGTAAATTCTCACAAAAGGTATTTTAATTCTACTTTATTGCTAGACACCAATTTTTGTGAATGCTATATTAATGGTGTCATAGTTTTTTTATAATTTAAGAAAAATCAGGTTTCATCACCAAGAGATGGGATGGCCCAAAACTTTTTCTAATTATAAGGAGTGATGGAGTAAAGAGTTATAAGAAGGATGATAGATGCCTATGGTAAAGAAAACGTTAAAACAACGCATTGTTGACGCTTCCGTAGTGCTATTTCAGCAAGATGGCTATCACAATGTAACTGTTGATCGCATTGTCGAATATATTGGTGCATCAAAGGGTGGATTTTATCATAATTTTAAATCGAAAGATGAACTATTGTATGAAATTCATGATGTATTTATTTCTTATGTTATTAAACGGTCACAGGAGGCATATGACAAATACGATACACCGATTACTCGTTTATGTGCAATGCTACAAACGCTGACACAAGTATTTGATATGTATCAAGCACATATTACTGTTTTTTATGAGGAAAGTCGTTCATTGCCAGAGGAATATAGTGAAATTATTCATAATAAACGAGACCAATATCGGGATATTTTACAAAAAGTCATAGAGGAAGGCCAGCAAACAAAGGATTTTCGTACAGAACTACCTTGTACTATTGTAACGATGGCTATTGTTGGGATGATCAACTGGACATACAAATGGTTTAAACAAACAGGTCCATTGACAATGGAGGAAATTACAGAGGTATTTACGGATATGGTATTGCGTGCGATTGTCACTGAACAAGCAATGGAAGAAGCAGTTCAATTTATGGTAAAGGGGAAGCCAGCAGCAGAGACTGGTTTTATTAATTTTTAAAACAAACCGACTAGTCGGTATTCATCTTCATTCAGTTACCACTGAATGAAGATAAAGCCTCCGGTGGATGTCACGGATTTTGAAAGGAATGAATTGTGCTGGCACAATTCAAAATCCGGACGCAATTACGCCAAGGCGAAATTGATTTTTGTGTGCAACTGTCGTCTGAACGAAATCTGCTATGGCAAATTAAAAATTAGGGGGACTAGGGATGAACTTTGAACTAACGAAAGAGCAAGCGATGATTCGAGACATGGTGCGTGATTTTGCTGAAAAAGAAATTAAACCGTATGCTCGGGAGGTTGACGAGACATCGACAATGAGAATAGAGAGCTTTCAAAAAATGGCAGAGCTAGGCTTATTGGGTATCCCATTTCCTGAGGAATATGGTGGTTCAGGCGGAGATACGGTTTCCTACGCGCTTGCTGTTGAAGAAATCGGCCGTGCGTGTGGTGGCACAGGATTAAGCTATGCAGCAGCAGTTAGCTTAGGTGCTTCGCCTATTTACAACTTCGGCACAGAGGAGCAAAAGCAGGAATGGCTTGTTCCGTTAGCGAAGGGTGAAACGTTAGGTTCATTTGGCTTAACAGAGCCTAATGCAGGTTCAGATGCTGGTGGGACACTAACAACAGCCGTAATTGATGGTGATGATTACATCATTAATGGTGAAAAATGTTGGATCACAAATGCTGGCTATGCACGTCAAATTATTGTGACAGCAGTGACAGGTAAACGTGAAGATGGTAAAAAAATTATCTCATCTATCATTGTACCAACCAATACTCCTGGCGTAACCATCAACTGCAATTACGACAAAATGGGCGTACGTGGCTCTAATACGTGTGAGATTGTTTTGCAAAATGTTCGTGTACCAAGAGCTAATCTTTTAGGAGATGAAAAACGCGGATTTAGTCAATTTTTAAACACTTTAGATGGAGGACGTATTTCCATTGCTGCATTATCTGTAGGAATTGCACAAGCTGCTTATGAGAAAGCATTAAAATACGCAAAAGAACGTGAACAATTTGGTGCACCCATATCAAAACTTCAGGCTATACAATTTAAATTAGCCGATATGGCAATGGAAATAGAGCTTGCGCGTACGTTAGTACATAAGGCGGCATGGCTTAAAGATCAAAAGAAACCATTCGGGAAGGAAGCGGCAATGGCAAAATTATTTGCTTCTGAAATGGGCTTCCGCACTTGTAATCAAGCCATTCAAATTCACGGCGGTTCAGGATATATGAAAGAATACGACGTAGAGCGTCATCTACGTGACATTAAGTTAATGGAAATCGGTGAGGGAACATCTGAAATTCAACGTCTCGTTATTTCTCGTCTAATTGGCTGTTAATCATATTAAATAGCATAAATAAGGGGGATTTTCATGGCAGAACTTGTGTATCAAACTATTGGTCAATTGCTAGATAAACAATCTGAAAAGTATCCACAGCGTGAAGCATTAGTGTATGCAGACAGGAATTTACGTATGACCTATGAGGAGCTCAATCAGCAAAGTCGCTTAGTGGCTAGAGGGTTGATGGCTCTTGGAATAGAGAAGGGTGATCATATTGCAGTATGGACGACTAATGTCCCTGAATGGGTACAGTTGCAATTTGGCACAGGTAAAATGGGTGCTCCTATCGTTACTGTAAATACTAATTATCGTTCAAGTGAGTTGGAATATTTATTGAAGCAATCTGATGCAAAAACGATTATTTTAATTGAAAATTATCGAGACCATTCTTTTATGAATACACTGCAAGAGTTATGTCCAGAGCTTGATCATTGTGAACCAGGTAATTTGCAATCAAAGCGACTACCTTTATTGAAAAATGTTATTTTAATTGGCGAGACAAAATATCCCGGAGTACTTAACTGGTCTGATGTGTTATCTGCTGCTGAGCAAGTAACAGAGGAACAATTAGATCAAAGACAGCAAGCACTTCATTATGATGATGTTATTAATATTCAATATACTTCGGGAACAACAGGTTTTCCAAAAGGTGTTATGTTAACGCATTATAACTTAGTAAATAATGCGATTAATATTGCAGAATGTATGCATTTAACTTCTGAAGATCGCTTGTGTATCCCTGTGCCATTCTTCCACTGCTTTGGCTGTGTGATTGGAACATTAGCGATTACTACTAGTGGCGGGACGATGGTACCCGTGCAGGAATTTTCACCTACTGAGGTGCTAAAAACGGTTGAAAAAGAAAGATGTACCGCGCTACATGGCGTACCAACGATGTTCATTAGCGAACTTAATTTACCGAATTTTTCGTCTTTTGACCTATCGACATTGCGTACCGGAGTAATGGCTGGCTCTAACTGTCCTATGGAGGTGATGAAGGCTGTTATCGAGAAAATGGGTATGAGGGATATTACGATCTGTTATGGGCAAACAGAATCCTCACCTGTTATTACACAAACGAGAACAGATGACCCGCTATCGTTAAAGGTTGAAACAGTTGGCCGCGCATTGCCAAATTTAGAAGTTAAAATTGTCATTCCTGGTACAAATGAAGAAGCTGCGCCGAATGAGCAAGGTGAGCTATGTACGAGAGGCTACCACGTTATGAAAGGTTACTATAAAAACCCAGAAGAAACGCTGCTTGCAATTGATGAGTCTAGCTGGCTGCATACCGGGGATTTGGCAACGATGGATGAGGCGGGCTATGTACGTGTAACTGGGCGTTTAAAAGATATGATTATTCGTGGTGGTGAAAATGTATCTCCTCGAGAGATTGAAGAATTCCTTTATACACACCCAAAAATTGCAGATGTGCAAGTTGCAGGTGTTCCTGATCCTGTTTATGGAGAGGAAGCGGCAGCTTGGATCATTTTGCGAGAAGGAGAGCAGGCAACAGAGGAAGAGGTTCGGGATTATTGTCGGGATAAAATCTCCAGACATAAAATTCCACGACATATTTTCTTTATCGACGACTATCCGATGACTGCATCAGGAAAAGTTCAAAAGTATAGATTACGAGAGAGTTTTGGTGCAACAGTGAAGTAAGAAGGGGGCCAGTGTTATGTTCAAGAAGGTTTTAATTGCAAACCGTGGAGAGATAGCAAGGCGTGTTATAAGAACATGCAAACGACTAAATGTTCAAACAGTTGCGGTGTATTCCGAGGCAGATGCTGAAAGCTTACATGTTAAGGATGCTGATGAGGCGTTCTGTATCGGAAAACCACCTGTTGCACAAAGCTATTTAAATATTGATCGTATTCTTGAAGTGGCGAAGGACAGCGGTGCTGACGCTATTCATCCAGGCTATGGCTTATTATCAGAAAACGCTGAGTTTGCTAAACGTTGTACAGAGGCCGGTTTAGTGTTTATTGGGCCGAGCGCGGATGTTATTGCTTCGATGGGCAGTAAATTAGAAGCTCGGAAAACAATGAAAGCAGCAGGTGTACCGATTGTTGAAGGTGTTGAGGCACCGGTAAAAGATGTAACAGAAGCTATTGAAATTGCTTCCCGTCTAGGCTATCCCATTATGTTAAAGGCCTCTGCTGGTGGTGGAGGTATCGGGATGCAGCTCGTTGACAATGCAGAGGAATTAGCAAAAGCCTTTGAGGGGAATCAAAAGCGGGCACAGTCATTCTTTGGTGATGGCACGATGTATATGGAACGATTTATTGCGAATCCTCATCACGTCGAGGTACAAATTATTGCGGATCATGATGGCAATGTTGTACCACTATTTGAACGTGAGTGCTCGATTCAACGCAGAAATCAAAAAGTAGTGGAGGAAGCGCCGTCTCCTTTCATTTCTGATGAAACAAGAAAAAGTATGCTTGATGCGTCAGTCAAGGCAGTTCAGCATATTGGCTATGTGAATGCTGGAACGATTGAGTATTTAGTAGATGCAGAGCAAAACTTTTATTTCTTGGAGATGAATACTCGTCTACAGGTGGAGCATCCGGTGACTGAAGAAATTACAAAGCTGGATCTTGTAGAGGAGCAATTAAAGATTGCTGCAAAACAATCATTAGCATTTACTCGCGATAGCATCCAAAGAAAAGGGCACGCGATTGAAGTACGCATCTATGCTGAAAATCCTTCGACATTTTTCCCTTCTCCAGGCACAATCACGGCTTTTGAATTACCTACAGGTGAAGGGATTCGCCATGAATGTGGAGTAGAGGCAGGTACTACGGTAACACCTTTTTATGATCCGATGATTAGCAAATTAGTCGTGTGGGGAGAAACAAGAGCAACTGCGTGTGAAAGACTTATCGAAGCACTTAAAGCGTATAAAGTAGAAGGAATTCAAACAAATATTCCTATGCTGTTAAAAACAGTCACGCATGAACAATTTTTAAAGGGCTATACAACAACTAAATTTGTGGATGACTATTATCTACCTCAATTAGCAGAGACGAAATAAAGACTGGGGCTGTCCATATAACTTCTGTTTGTGAGAATATTTAGGACAGCCCAGTTACTGGACCATCACCAAAATTTGTGGATGACATTTTTTAAAATACATGCCCTGTATATTAGCTGATTGTAGTGGAGGCTAGGCGACTCCTTGGGGATTAGCGATAGGGGAACAAAGGCTAAGAGCATCACATCCTGTGATAACGCCTTCGTGACCAACATCATGTTGGCCCGAGACCCTGGAGCGAGCAACGCGAGTGAAGCGGCTCATCGGACGCCCCCAGGAAGCTCTGCTCTGCGCGAAAGCGAAGCGTCAGCGGCAAAGCGCCTAGTCGGAACGGAAATCAACCACACGTTATGGCGATGAGCCCAGTTATTAAATATTTGGAGGGATTTACAATGGCAACAGTTAAAGCGAGCATGGCAGGAACAGTATGGAAAATCGTTGTAGCAGAGGGCGAGAAAGTGACAGCAGGACAAGATGTGGCAATTTTAGAGTCGATGAAAATGGAGATTCCTATTGCAGCAGAAGAAGATGGTGTGGTCACAAAAATCATTGCGAACGAAGGGGATTTCATTAACGTTGATGATGATATTTTAGAAATCGAATAAGGAGGCTTCTTTATGCAGCTACCAAAGCATGTAACGTTAAAGGAAGTAGGTCCTCGTGACGGTTTGCAAAATGAGAAAATGCATCTTGCAACTGCCGATAAAGTACAGCTAGTGAATTTACTTAGTCAAACTGGATTGAAATATATCGAAGTAACATCGTTTGTGCATCCGAAGTGGATTCCACAGCTGGCAGATGCTGTAGAGGTACTTCAAGCTATTAAACGCCAAAAAGATATAACGTATGCAGCATTAGTACCGAATATGCGTGGCTTAGAACGTGCATTGCAGGCTGAAGTAGATGAAGTGAGCGTTTTTATGTCGGCAAGTGAAAGCCATAATCAAAGCAATATTAATAAAACGATTAATGAAACATTTCCGATATTAGAGGAAGTAGTTGTGGGGGCAAAAGCAGCACATAAAAACGTTCGTGGTTATATTTCAACAGTAATTGGTTGCCCGTATGAAGGCTACATACAACCAGAAAAGGTTTTGCGAGTAACAGAAAAATTATTCGAAATGGGTGTCGATGAAATTTCACTTGGTGACACGATTGGTGTTAGTGTACCGACACAGGTGGAAAGTCTTTTAGAAGAATTACTAAAAAGATATCCTGCAGAAAATTTCGCGATGCATTTTCATGATACACGTGGCACAGCACTAGCAAATATCGTGAAATCCTTAGAAATGGGAATTACCAAGTTTGATAGTGCACTTGGTGGACTCGGAGGCTGTCCATATGCCAAGGGAGCATCAGGCAATGTAGCCACGGAAGATTTATTGTATTTATTAGATGAAATGGGTATTAAAACAGGTGTTGAACTGAATAAAGTGCTAGAGGCGGCGCTATTTATTGAACAAAAACTAGGGAAGGCAGTTGTATCTAAGCAAATGGCGATTGCCCGTAATGAAAGGAGTACGAGTCAATTATGACGCAACTCGTTCGTTTTGAATTATTAGATGATTGCATTGGGCTTATTACACTTTCAAGAGCTGAAGCTGCGAATGCAATGTCTGTACAATTACTCCAAGAACTTAGTATGACATTCGACAAAATAAATGGTGATCCTGCAGTGCGAGTTGTCTTACTAACAGGAGCAGGGGAAAAGGCTTTTTGCGCTGGAGCAGATTTAAAAGAGCGTAAAGGGATGCCAGATCGACAAGTAAAGCAGATAGTGCAATTAATCGGTGCAACAGTGGCAAAAGTAGAAGCACTCGCTCAACCAGTTATTGCCGTATTAAATGGTGTTGCTTTTGGTGGTGGACTCGAGCTAGCGT
Organism: Lysinibacillus sp. FJAT-14222; assembly: GCF_001278875.1. Lineage (NCBI taxonomy): Bacteria > Bacillati > Bacillota > Bacilli > Caryophanales > Bacillaceae > Lysinibacillus > Lysinibacillus sp. FJAT-14222. The sequence continues at coordinate 45,381 of NZ_LIYL01000069.1, forward strand.
TAGCCTGTGATTTACGTTTTGCAGCTGCACATGCAAAGCTAGGCCTTACGGAAACATCTCTCGGTATTATTCCAGGGGCTGGGGGAACACAGCGACTTCCACGACTAATTGGCATTGGAAAAGCGAAGGAATTGATTTATACAGCACGTCGATTAAATGCAGAAGAAGCAAGAAGCTACGGCATTGTAGAGTATGTTTATGAAGGACCTGAAGTGCTTGAAAAGGCTCAGCAGCTTGCGCTTGAAATGGCCAAAAATGCCCCGCTTTCTTTAATACAGGCAAAAATCGCTATGAATCAAGGTGTTGAAGTAGATTTAGCTACTGGTTTAAAAATCGAATCACTAGCATATAATGCTCTGATTCCTACAGAAGATCGTTTAGAGGGCTTACTTGCTTTTCAGGAAAAGCGAACACCGCAATACGTAGGGAAATAAATGGCTCTGATGAAGGATTTTGAATGGTTTTACCACATCATCAAAAGTCGGGGATGACATTTTTAAAAAGTATGCCATGTATATAAGTTGATTGGAGTGGAGGTTGGGAGACTCCTTGGGGATCAGCAATAGAGGAACGAAGGCTAAAACCATCACATCCTGTGATAACGCCTTCGTGCCAACATCAGTGCTGCTGCCGCTTCGCTTTCGCGCAAAAAACATCTGTTGGCCCGAGACCTTGCAGCGAAGCGGATGTTTTCTGTGCGAAAGCGTAGTGCTAACGTAGCGGCAGCAAATGTTTTATCTGTGCGAAAGCGAAGCGACAGCAACAAAGCGCCCAGCTGGAACGGAAATCAACCCCACGTTATGATGATGAACCGAAATCTAGGTGTATTATTAATTATTTATGCTAAGACGTAACCGATTGGGCAAAAGGAGGAATTAACTATGAGCAATGTATCGACAGAAAAAACGACGAAAACAATGAAGGAACAAATTTTAGCAGGTGGTCTTCCAAAATATCACGATAAAAATGCACAGCAAGGAAAACTATTTGTACGCGAACGACTCGAATTATTATTAGATGATGGGCTGCAATCAGAGGATGGCTTGTATGCGAACTGTTTAGCTGGTGACTTACCAGCAGATGGCGTTGTCACAGGAATCGGTAAAATTCATGGCCGTACCGTTTGTGTTTTAGCAAACGATTCGACGATTAAAGCTGGTTCTTGGGGTAAACGTACAGTAGAAAAAATGATTCGTATTCAAGAAACAGCAGAAAAACTAAATTGCCCTTTACTTTATCTAGTCGATTCAGCAGGTGCACGTATTACAGATCAATTAGAAATGTTTCCTGGTCGAAGAGGAGCAGGGCGCATTTTCTATAATCAGGTAAAGCTTTCAGGTAAAATCCCTCAAATATGCTTATTGTTTGGACCTTCTGCAGCAGGAGGTGCATATATCCCTGCATTCTGCGATATCGTAGTAATGGTAGAGGGCAATGCATCGATGTATTTAGGGTCTCCACGTATGGCGGAAATGGTTATCGGTGAGAAGGTAGATTTGGAAACAATGGGTGGAGCGAAAATGCACTGTTCCGTTTCTGGTTGTGGAGATGTGCTCGCTAAAACGGAGCAAGAAGCAATCGCGTATGCTCGTAAATATTTAGGCTATTTCCCGAACAACTATGCAGAGCGCAGTAAGGTTGAGGCACCAAAGCCACCAGCTTCATTTGATAAGTCCATTGAGGAACTAATACCAACAAATCAAAACGTTCCATTTGATATGTATAAGTTAATTGACCGCATTATTGATGAAGGTTCGTTTTGTGAAGTGAAAAAATTATTTGCTCCAGAATTAATTACAGGGCTTGGACGTATTAATGGGCAATCTATTGGAATTATCGCCAATCAACCTCGCGTAAAGGGGGGCGTTTTATTCCACGATTCAGCTGATAAAGCAGCAAAGTTCATTTCACTATGTGATGCGTTTAATATACCGCTTCTTTTCCTTGCCGATGTACCAGGCTTTATGATTGGTACGCAGGTTGAAAAAGCTGGGATTATACGCCATGGTGCAAAGATGATTTTTGCAATGAGCGAGGCGACCGTTCCTAAATTAACAGTCATTGTTCGTAAGGCATATGGTGCAGGATTATATGCAATGGCAGGTCCTGCTTTTGAGCCAGACTGCTGTATTGCGTTATCCAACGCACAAATTGCAGTAATGGGCCCTGAAGCTGCGGTGAATGCGGTTTATGCCAATAAAATTGCTGAACTCCCAAAAGAGGAGCAGGCAAGCTTTATTGCAGAAAAACGCAAGGAATATCAAGAGGAAATCGATGTCTATCGTCTAGCTTCAGAGCTTATCATTGATGATGTTATTGAGCCAAATGATTTAAGAAAAGCACTTGAATCACGTTTAGAGCTCTATATGTCAAAGTACTTATTATTCTCAGAACGTAAGCATGGAGTAAATCCAGTATAAAGTTTTGATAATAACGCTGTCTCAGTTATACTTGAGGCAGCTTTTTTTATATATAAACTAGTTTTACCAAGCGTGTTGATTAGGAAAATATAGGTTTATTATTGAGTGATAAAAGGATTTTTTTATATTTTGGCAAATATATTTCCGTTTTTAACTGATTGTAGCGTAGGGCTACTCGAGTGCTCCTGTCGCTTCGCTTTCGTCGCAGAGCAAAGCTTCCCGCGGCGAGACAGAAGAGACCCTGCAAGGAGCGAATGTTTTCTGTGCGAAAGCGTGAGTGCTAACGTAGCGGCAGCGACACCAGCGGCTCGACGCTCGCCCGCAGCGGAAATCAGAGCCTTCAAAATTAATCGAGGTGGATAAAAATGGTAAATTAACACACATGTAGTTTTACTTTATTAATAGCCCTTGCGTGGGAGAGGGAGGGCATATTAAAATATGAGAATGATACTAGGAAGCAGGTGGTTCAGGCATGTCAAAAAATAATATAGAAAGTAATGCCAAGCTACCATTACCATATCGTTCAATGATTGATACATATTATTTACCAATAAAAATAACAGGCTGGATATTTTTTTGTATCTATTCTGTTATAGCTTTTTATAAGCTGGTCATTGATCGTCTAGTGAATGTAGTCATTATTTTATTCAAGGGCGAATACTCTCTTGGTGAATTAGGGCTGTTTGATTATAGTGATTGGCGATTAACTACAAATTTTGTTCCCTTTGATACGATTCTTCGTTATATAAATTACTCTCAGTATTTTAATTTGGATATCATTATTATAAATCTACTCGGCAATTTATTAATATTTACCCCAATGGGCTTTTTACTACCACTGTTATCAAAAAAGTTTCGTAAAGCGTGGGTAGTTATTTGTGTAGGCTTTTTCTCCAGCCTAGCGGTAGAATCTATACAATTTATTTTTACGGTTGGGTCGGCAGATATTGATGATTTGATTTTAAATACACTTGGCGCATGGCTTGGCTACTTAGCCTATAAAAGCATACTTATTAAACCTAAACGAAATAGATAGAAACAGTCCTTGCCAAGGGGCTGTTTTTTTTAGGGGTAAATTAACACTATTTATAAAGTGATAACGGTAATAAAATTTATTGAAATTAAATATTGAAATAGTAAATGAATAGAAAAATGGATTTTATCGGAGGTCTTTATACCTATTTCGTTAAAAGTGGATTATTCCTTTAGGAGGTTAGTATTAATTTGCTCTTGAATTTAATCAAGAAAATTCCGATAATTAGTGTACAGAAACTGTTTAGATGACATAGGTATAGTTAAATAGAAGGTATTGATCATATCTATTATTTAACTTGCATATTAAGTTAGAAAGCCGAGGTGAATTCATATGAAACTATCAAGTTTAATAGAACAAGAAAGAATGTCATCACACTATAATCGTAAAAAGATTTTACAGCGAAAACAAGCAGGTGATGCATATCGAAAAAACGCACAGTATTTTCTGCCAAAGAAAAATCCAGTATTGCTTGAGCTAGAAAATTTACTTTTAGGACATACAGATCAAGAACTCTATGAGCAACAAAAAGAGGAATCCAAAGAAGTCACGCCCCAACAGCAAGCAATCATTCAAGATTTGCAGCAAACGAAAAAGAATGTGCTTGCTCATGAGCAAATGCAAAAGCCTGATGCTCTTGAAACAACTTCCTATTTACAGCTAGAGCATTTAGATGAAGAAGTGCCTACAGTAGTTGATGCGAATGCTAAGGAGACGCTACAAATTCTAGAGCAGGTGCGAAATGCAGCGCTAGAACCGGCACAGCCATCACCACAGGATTTACGTGTAGCGGCAAGTGCTAATGCTCAAATACAGCACATGCAATTGCAACTAAATGGCCAAGAGGTAGATCCAAGTGAATTAGATGACAGTGAGCCAGCTTTTGTACGTGAAGGTATTGAAGTCAAAGTACCAGAACGTTTTTCGAAGGAATTGAAAATGGATCCATTTGCAGATACAATTTTCGGTAAGCGGTATGAGGAGGCCTATAAGGCGCGAACATTTAAATATGCTTCTGAAAAATATGCCACTCATATTCAAATGGCGGACGACGGCTATCGACAAGGAAATGATTCTATGTTCTCCATGATAGCCTAATGCTGCAGATGGGAGATTTTAAACATGACGAAGGCAAAGCATGCAAAGACGAATGCTATAAGATTGTTGGAGCAACAAAAAATACAATTCGAAGTAATTGAGTATGAAACTGGTGACGGCCAAGTAGACGGAATTTCGGTTGCTGAAAAAATTGGTCATCCGGTTTCTCGAGTTTTCAAAACATTAGTAGCAAAAGCGAGTGCGCAAAAGCTTTTTGTATTTGTAATTCCTGTAGCAGAAGAGCTTAATTTAAAAGCTGCTGCCAAGGTCGTTGGAGAGAAAAAAATCGACATGCTTCCTGTCAAGGAGTTACTAGGCTATACAGGTTATGTACGAGGCGGATGCTCTCCAGTCGGCATGAAAAAGCTTTATCCGACGGTTATTGATGCGTCGGCTCAAGAGCAAGGAAGTATTATTGTGAGTGCCGGAAAAATCGGCATGCAAATCCATATGCAACTAGATGATTTAGTCGCTGTGACTAAAGCAAAGCTTGCACCAATTACCACTACCCAAGAATGATATCTGGGTAGTTTTTTTTGGGTTTTTAAGTAATGGCAGTAGAAAAAGATTGCTTGGTTTATGGTTAATCCGCTTGGCAATGTGGAAAGAAACGCATAGGTAGCTTGGCAAACTGTTCAGGTAGCTCGGGAAATTGCTCAGCTAAGAGGAAGAAGCCCGTGAATCCACTCAGTCTAGATTGATTTGAATGCTTTTCCTTTACATTGTAAATACGCAATTTTTTTGATGGGATCTCCTTTAATCAAGAAAGAATACGTTCATGATTGCATGAACGTAATTTTTTATAAAAAAAGAACAATAAATGAACGATTAATTAGTTTTGAAGAGCACTTAAACAATAAAAAGAAAAACAAAAGTATAGTGTAGTTAAGGTAATTTTCAGACGGAAAGGAGGGGATGTTTTGAAAGTGTTAATTGTTTCAATGTCTACTTTATTTATTGAAGCTTTACAAATAGCTATTCGTGATAGGCGTTCAACTTGGCAAGTAGATACTTATCAAATTCAAGCGCCTATATTTAATCAAACATTGCTGAAAAAAATTAAAGAACGATGCCTTGATATTGTAGTAATCGAAACAACAAATCAACATTTTACGATGATAATTGATAGTTTGAAGAAATTAAAGAGTCCAGAAATAGACATCATGTTACTTGTGGATTCAAGGATGGGTGAGGTTTACCATCACCTAAAAGATGAAGAACGGTGGTCTAGTGTTACTAAAAATACAAGTCTAGAGGAATTTTTAATATTGCTGGAATCCTTTAAAAGTAATGTACCTGATGTACCAGATGTCTCTTTAAAAGAGATGGATAAAGTGATTCTAAAAGAATTAGCAATAGGACACTCATTTGAGTTTATCCAACGTTCACAAGAGCTATCGGCTGAAGAAATAGATCAGTCACTATATCGAATTAATACTTATTTTAAAGTACCAAATTATATAGAATCTATTGTTAAAGCATTTGAACAGAAAATAATTACAAATTGAACATGCGAAGGAGGAAAAATAATATGAAAAAAGTTTTAGGTCTTTTAGGTGGATTAATTATTGGCATCGTTGTTATTGCTATCATAAAAATGGTTAATTAGGAGAGGTGCTTTATGACATTTAAAATAGAAAATTTAAATAAAAGCTTTGGTAATAAAAAAGCAGTAAACAATATTTCAATTCGATTAGAAGAAGGGCAAATCTTAGGCATGCTAGGTCGAAACGGTGCTGGAAAAACAACTACTATTCGAATGATGCTGGAGCTAATTCCAAAAGATAGTGGACAAATTTTATGGAGAGGAAAACCTTTTTCTAAGAAAAACTTAAAAATTGGCTATCTACCAGAAGAGCGTGGTCTTTATGCGAAAATGAACGTTTTAGATCAAATTATTTATTTTGGTATGTTAGAAGGAATGGATAAAAAAGAAGCTAAAAGAGAGGCCATAAAATGGTTGGAAAAACTTGAAATCTCATATGCAGCAAAGAAGCGCACCGAACAATTATCTAAAGGAAATCAGCAAAAAGTACAATTAATTACAGCGATTATACATGATCCAGAGTTTATTATTTTAGATGAACCTTTCAGCGGATTAGACCCTGTTAATGCGGATATGTTAAAAAACGTTGTAAAAGAATTGATTGCTAAAAAGAAAACAATTATTTTCTGTAGTCATCAAATGGACCAAGTTGAATCGTTTTGTAACCAAATTTGTATTTTAAAAGATGGGAATTTAATTGTGTCAGATCAATTATCAGCTGTGAAAAAATCTTATGATTATCGTTATTTAGAATTAGAAACGACAAATAATATTAAAGATTACTTAGATCATAAACAATATACATTTACACAAGAAAACAATCGTTATAAATTACGCATTCCACGAAGCGAGAGATTTTATCAAACTATTCAGGAGATTGATGAGAAATTTGAGCTGCAAGGAGTTGCATTAAAAGAACCAAGTTTACATGAAATCTTTATTGAACGGACAGGAGATGACGTAAATGCGAAATTTTAGTATTGTATTTAACACCGTTTTCAAAGAGGCTGTTAAAACAAAAGCCTATTTATATATGACGATTGGCTTAGTAGCATTGAGTTTGCTACTCTTTGCCTCACCATCAATTATGAAAGTCTTTAATACTGACAGTACGGATGAAACTTATAAAATTGTTAATCAAACATCTTTAAAACTATCTGAAAAAGAATTAACAGAGTTAGCCGGAAGCTGGACAATAGTAGACGATGCGAATATAGAAGATCTAAAAGAAGATATTAAAGCAGATGAATTAACTGGATTCTTTGTATTAGAAGATCAAACGAATTTAATGCAATTGAATATCTATATGCCGAAAGTAAACAATGAAGTGCTACTTCCGTTAGAATCTTATATTAAAGAAAAGAAAGTAGCGTCAATTGTTGCTACACAATCGATTGACATGGGTGTCCTTCAAGAATTGAATACACCACTACAAAGCAACGTTCAATCATTATATGAAACAGAACCAAATGCGTTGTTTATTATTTACGGTTTAATATCTATTATGTTCTTTTCTATTTCAATATACGGTAACAACGTTGCAACAGCGATTGCATCTGAAAAATCTTCACGTGTTATGGAAGTCATGATTACAAAAGTTGCACCAGTCCCTATGATGTACGGGAAAATTTTAGGCATTGGTTTAGCTAGTTTAACACAATTATTTATTTTTATGGGTGCCCTTTTATTATGGGCAAACGTAGGTATTTTTGAAGTTCCTGAAGGCTCGTTAGTACAAACTGTAATGGAAACTATTACATGGGGAACAGCAGCGTATATTCTTATTTTCTTTATCATTGGATACTTTATCTATGCAACTTTGTATGCGATTTTCGGATCCATGGTAAGCCGCCCGGATGATTTAGCAAGTGCATCGCTGCCAATTATGATTTTATTAATGGCGAGTTTAGCAGTGGAAATGCTCTTTGTAGTGGATTCTCCAGAAGGAACGATTACGAATATAACTTCTTACATTCCATTTACAGCGCCAATGAGTGTAATAATCCGTATTGTTTATAACACGATTTCACCAGTCGAAATTGCTGTTTCGCTATTAGTCATGATTTCGTTTATTGCTTTATTTGCAGCAATGGCAGCGAGAATCTATCCAAAAGGCGTTTTAAAATCAGATAGCTTAACATTTAAACAATTAATTCAGTCTAACAGATAATCCTGCGATAATAAGAACAAAATAGCAAGTCCTTTTGTAATCAAAAAGAACTCCGGCTTTTGGCAAATTTTAATCCAGAACATAAAGAGAAGGACGGGGCAAAAAATGTTTTTACTCAAGATATTGAACTTTTAGATACAAAATAGCGAACAGCCCGTAGCCACAATTGCAGGTTATGGGCAATTTTTGTATGTAATAGCACTCTACTAGGTTAGTAAATGGAAACTACTAGGTGGACTTAATGGATGCATTTTTATATGGAGATACTTGCAGGATGGTAGGGTGAAAACGAATTGATAGAAGAAATGGATAATACAGAATTTTAATATATAATGGTTATGAGTAAAAATTTATTAAAGGAAGTGCGGAATGGACGTGCTAACGATTGAATTTATACTAATGGCCATTGTTCAGTTTTCAATGTTATTATTCTTTGCCACATATGTACTAGACTTATATTGGTCCAAAAAACAATTTTTAATCATTTTATTTGTTATATTTTTACCAACCTTTATAATAACCCCTTTTTTTGGACCGATATCCATCTTATATTATTTATCAGTATTAGCCATCATGATTTATCGAGAAACAAAAGTTGTTATGAACATTCTTCATGTGTTTATGGCGCTGATTTTTTTAGTAATCGGCGATAATATTTCTAATATATTGACTTTCCGTTTGTTTAATGGGATAGGAAATGAGTACCTATCATTAATTAGTTATTTCTTTTTTTTTATAGTATTTGGTCTAATATTTGCTTTTTGTTACAAAAAAATTGTGAAATATTTGATCAGTCGCTTGGTATTCTATAACTTCGTTTCGTATATTTCGGTATTCCTTGGTATTGCTACAGTCATCTTTATGTACATCAATATCATGGCAATTGACCATGACAATTT
>NZ_LIYL01000054.1:0-53611 GCF_001278875.1 Lysinibacillus sp. FJAT-14222
ACCATCTGTGGAGAGCTTTGTAACGCTTCTCTTAAGTATATAAGAACCCCACTGCTTTAGCTGTGGGAGTAGTCAGAAAGGGTTATGGCACACTATAGGAGTGGAATTATATTCCAACTTTTTTCTGCGAAAGGAGATGTTTTTAATGACAACTTATATGGTATTGGTGGTTTTAACTTAACCGAATATCGGGCATAGTAAATTCCGATTTTTGAATATAACTTGGAATGAGCGCAAGCGGGAATATCACCCGTGTTTTTTGCTATGCCGTAAACAGTAACCTTTCGTGAATACTGCTGTTAGCGGGATACGATGAAGTTCGTATTCCTTTTTGATTATAGTCGACTTTTGGCTATTCACCGCGAAACAGCAGCTTCTTAGGAGGCTGCTTGTTCGCGGTATTTTTATGCCCAAAAACAACTTTTAGGAGAGGATCGGTTCAATGATTGATTTGAAACAATACGGCTATATCGAAGCCGAAACGCCGCCGATAGGTTTAATACCTGGAAGGGTTACTGAACTACAGCGAGAGCAATATACCGTCATCACCGAACAAGGAGAAGTGACGGCTGTATTGAAGGGCGCTTTCTACCACACTGCGGTGACTCGGGAAGATTTTCCGTGCGTTGGCGATTTTGTATTTCTGCAATACAACGAAAACGGTGCTTCGCGTATTGCCAAATTGCTGCCTCGCCGCTCGAAATTTTCCCGCGCTGACTATTCGGGACACGCAGTAGGGTATGTCAAAACCATACTGGAGCAAGTCGTTGCAACGAATTTTGATTACGTATTTATCGTGTCGTCCCTAAACTGGGATTTCAAGGTCAGCCGCATCATTCGCTACCTGACACAGGCACGGCAGAGCAGCAGCCAGCCTGTCGTAATCTTAACAAAGGCTGACTTGGCCCCGGATTTCAGCGCACCGTTAGCTGAAGTTCAGAAAGCAGCTCCTGATGTGCCAGTACACGCAGTTTCCAGCCACACCGGGAGTGGGTTAGATGGGTTGAGCGAATATCTGCAACCAGGAAAAACCGTGGTATTACTCGGCATGTCCGGTGTGGGAAAATCCTCATTGCTAAACGTCTTGATGAATCAGGAAGTGATGACTGTCAAGGCTATCCGCGAGGGCGACAGCCGGGGCCGGCACACAACAACGCATCGCCAGCTTTTCATGCTCCCTTCCGGTGCGATGGTTATTGATACGCCTGGTATGCGTGAACTTGGGCTGTTCGGTGCGGACGACGGGATCAGCGCCGGATTTAACGATGTGGAGGAATTATTCACACAGTGCCGCTTCAATGACTGCCGCCATCAGACGGAGCCGGGCTGCGCAGTTCTTACCGCCCTTGCCGATGGATCATTGGCACCAGAGCATTGGGAGCGTTACCTTGTACAGAAGCGGGAAAACAAGTTTGTGGAGGATAAATCGGGGGATCTCGTAGATAAACAGGCGTGGCAAAAGTCGATTGCCATGCGACATAAGGGTAAAAAGGGAGGATACAAGAAATGAACAACCATGATGAAAAGTTTGTAAAGCCCGAAATACTGGCGCTTGTTTTGAGTAAAATGCTCGACAAGACGATAATCCGCGCAGATTATCAACTTAAAGAGTTGCAAGGCGGGACAATAGGAGTTGTTCGGCTTGTAACAGGCATAGTTGAAACTTCTGATGGCGAAAATCTGCCGTATAAGATAGTTTGGAAAACACAGAAGAAATTTGAGCGTTATGGTGATCCGGATTCATGGCGTAGGGAATACGACCTCTATGTATCGGATTTCAAAAAGGTTTTCTCCGACTCGTTCCGGTGGCCGGAGTGTTATCACGCCGAAATAAATGGCGATGAGATTCAACTGTGGATGGAATATATTGATGGTGTGTCAGGCTTAAATCTAACCTCGGAAATGTATGAACGTATAGCCGAGGAATTGGGGCAATTTCAAGGCAAATTGTACACTGAGCGACCAAAAGCATTGCAGAATTTGTCCAATTTAAGCAAGGTTGAGTTTATGAAAAACCACTATCTGCGTTATCGGTCATGGAATGTTTTGTATGATTATATACGCTCCGATGACTGTGAAATCCCGAAGTACCTGTGTAAAATGCTCATAGACTTAGATAACAATGCGGACGAAATATTCAGTCGAATTGAAAAGCTACCAATAGTGCTTTGCCACAGAGATTTTTGGGTGGCAAACATATTCTATTCGGACAGTAAAATCGTACTTATCGATTGGGATACCGCCGGATGGGGGTACATGGGCGAGGATATCGCGAGTTTAATAACTGATGAAGCCGACGTCTGTCATATGATTGAATACTACCGAAAATGCATTCCGGCATATTACAGGGGTTTTTCGGAATATGCGGATGTGTCCCATGTATCCGAACATTGTATCTATGAACTAATTCTGGCTATGTTCGGATACAGGCTTGTGGAGTGGTATAAATTCGCTAAGTCGCCCGAAGATAAATCAAATCACCTTGATACCTTGCAAAAAATCCATGAGATGAGAAATATGTAGATAAATAACTTTTTTTATTTAAATTTAATCGATCAGTAGCCAGGGTAGAACGTACGGGGCGTGGGATGTTCCAATAGATCAGAAATATTTATGAATTTTGGCTAGTTAAAAGCAAACTTGGTCAGGGGAAAGTAAAGTAAATTTAATTTTCTGATATTTCCTGAAAAATAATCGTTTTTAATTAAATGTTTGAAATTATTTAACTGTTTTGCTAAAGTTATATAAAATATGAATTGATGATGTGGCCAAGTAAGTAAGAATCGTGAAACAGAGAATATAGCAATTGCTGAGAGCTATATCACCGCTTCTTATCTGAAACCTACCACGGAGATGTTATGCAAACATAACCGAGTCGTTTTCGTTACAAAACGTTTGAGGGTTTTAAGATTATCTTAAAACTAAATTCAAGGTGGTACCACGTTTATTCGGCACAAAGACGTCCTTATTTTAAGGACAGCTTTGTGCTTTTTATTTTTAATCAGAGAATACAAAAATGGAGGAAAGAACATGACAACACAACAAAATGATTTTTCAAAATGGTACATTGAGACAATCCAAAAGGCAGACTTAATGGATTATACACCAGTTCGTGGCTGTATCGCATTTAAACCAGACGGCTATGAAATTTGGGAACATATTCAGGAAGAAATGGACCGACGTTTTAAAGAAACAGGTCACCGCAACGCTTATTTCCCTATGCTAATCCCTGAATCCTTCTTCCAAAAGGAAAAAGAACATATCGAAGGTTTCTCACCTGAGCTTCCTTGGGTAACGGAGGCAGCGGGCGAGAAATTAGAAGAACGTTTAGCGCTTCGTCCGACCTCTGAAACGATGATTGGACATCTCTATTCGAATTGGATTAAAAGTTACCGTGATTTACCGGTCTTAATTAATCAATGGTCCAATGCCTTTCGTTGGGAAAAGAAAACACTTCCGTTCATTCGCACTTCTGAATTTTTATGGCAGGAGGGCCATACAGCACATATCGATGAAGAGGATGCACGAAAAGAAACAATGCAAATGTTAGCTATCTATAAGGAGGTAGTAGAAGGTTTACTTGCAATTCCTGTCTATGATGGACAAAAAACACCTTCCGAACGTTTTGCAGGTGCAGTTGATACATTTTCTATTGAAGCAATGATGAAAAATGGAAAGGCCGTACAAGCTGGGACCTCTCACTATTTAGGGACAAAGTTCGCTGAAGCCTTTGAAATAAAATATTTAAATAAAGCCAATCAGCATGAATATGTACACACAACATCGTGGGGTACTTCCACGCGATTAATTGGTTCAGTTATTATGGTTCACGGTGATGAACAGGGCCTTATTTTACCACCACGAATTGCACCAACCCAAGTTGTCTTAATACCTGTAGGTCCATGGAAAAAGAACCCTGAAATTATGGAGAAACTAGACGAGATTTATGCGGCCCTTAAGAAAAAAGGAATTCGAGTACGTCTTGATGATTCCGACCAATCACCAGGCTTTAAATTTAATGAATGGGAATTAAAAGGTGTACCAGTTCGAATTGAATTAGGACCACGTGACTTAGAAAACAATCAAGCATTGTTAAAAGCGCGAGATGAAGATGAGAAGCAATCAATTGACCTGGTTAATGTTGTTTCAGCAATTGAAGAAGAACTAACAACTATGCAAACTCGCTTATTTGAAAAAGCGCGCCAATTCCGCGATGCCAACGCTCATATAAATATAGATACACTTCAGCAATTACAGCAGCATATTAGTAGTTCCAAGGAAAACGGATCTATTCCTGGCTGGATCCTTGCTGGATGGTGTGGAGATGATGCTTGCGAGGAAAAAGTGAAAGAAGAGACTAAATTTACTTCTCGTAACATTCCGTTTAACCCACCAACTACGAAAACGTCTTGTATTTGCTGTGGCAATGAAGCAAAGCATACAGTTTGGTTTGCTCAGGCATATTAAAAAGAATAGTGTATAAAGGTGTTAAATTTTGCTTTCATACGCTAGTATTCAGCTTTTGTAATATCTCCATATTTCCAATCTATATACAGATTATCTGTGACGGCTGTTATTTTTTCTAACTCTTGTTGTTTAGTCTTGTATAAATGTATGTCGAGGCATACAAAATTTTTACATCCGTCATGGAATTACGCAATAAAAAAGGTCAGAGAAAATACGGCGCGATTAAATATTGGATTGACAAACCACAAAATGTAAAGCCATTATTGCCACGTGTCATTCAGGAGGAAGTGGAGATGAAAATACCATTACCAACATTTAAATATATACCGAATCCAATACAAGCGAATATTTTTAAAACGGGTGAATTAGTTGTTTGCGACTGCTGTGAGCAAGAAGTAGACATGTATTGTACAAAAGGCATTTATGCGATTGAAGAGGTGGAATATCTTTGTCCAAGCTGTATTCATAGTGGGCTGGCTGCGAAAAAATTTGATGGTCAATTTCAGCAAGATTTATTAAATTCCGAGCTTGTGAAGAATGATGACTATACAGATGAAGTGTTGCATCGAACACCCGGATATATTAGTTGGCAAGGAAATGATTGGGTAGCCCATTGCACGGATTATTGCGCATTTATTGATTATGTTGGCTGGCAAGAGCTAGTGGAGATGGGCATTACGGAGGAGTTTGAACATTTTAATGGTCATAGCAAAGAAGAGCTATCCGCTACTTTGCGTAATAATGGCTCGCATCAAGGTTATCTATTTCAATGCTTAGAATGTCAGCAATACATTCTGTATTCCGACTTTGATTAAATCTAGGTTATATTGTTGAAATATGGGGAAGTTGACCATAGCTCTGGAGAAACTGTACCAGAGCTACTACATTAGTTAGTGCGGAGAAATGACCAAGAAACAATAGATGAATTTCATGGAGAATATTTGTTTCATTTTAGGAAATACGCTTGTTTTATAGATTGGAAGGAGACATTTTCAAGCATCTGGATAGTCGGTAAGGCATCGATTTCCCCCTTGCGATAATCCTTGTTAATTGGCTGTTCAGGACGGACTATAGAAGAAAAGTTCATACACCGAACGAAAGAAACACTCGTTGATTTAGTTCATTAACGTTACAAGTAAATTGAAGGAAAAGAATATACTTAATGATGAATCGTCGGCATTTGTAAAAGAAGTCATAGTGATGCAAGGGGGACTGACTTTGCCGTCTAGTGATGAATTGATGAAAATTGAAATGTACGAATACAAGGATGGTCGTGGTTTTGGTGCAAAAAATAGGTACTTATAGTTTGATAATTAAGAAATCACGATTGTCCTTTTTTGTGAAGTGAATACAAATACTGACAAAATAGTAATTACGGAATTTTATATCAAAACATTCAAATGGGGGGGGAATGAATTTGTCACAGTATTTAGAACAATTTTTCGCGGATGTATGGCAGCAGTTAGAGCGCTTCTATCAGCAGGAAAACGACCGAATTAGTAAAATGAAAGACTGGAGCCAGCTCCATATAGGGGTTAATCATTATGTAAAGGTGAAATGGACATCAGAAAAATTGAATAAATTACAATGGGGAACCCCTCATTATGGAACGATTTCGATTTATACATACGAGCCATTTAGTTGGCATGATGATGCTTATAGGGTAGCAGCGGGCGATTACATGCAAGAGATAACAGACATCAACCAAATAGAAGAATTATTTTCCGCTTTATGTGCCAAAATAGATTCGGTTTTCCAATCCGATGAATATCATGCGAAACTTTTTGATTATCGCCTTCAACTTATATTGGAATTTGAGCACGAGGGGCGTGAGATTTGCTATCAAAAAGAGCTATTAAATAACGACAAGTTCACATTAGCGAAACAAACGTTAGCTTCTTTTATTGAAACAAAAGTGATGGCTGATTTGCCTGGATGTCCTGCTAAGAAAGATGGATTTTTCTTTGCACGTTGCCTAGTCAATCCACATTTTTTCCATCAGAGCGTAGCTGATATCGATCCATTAGTGCAACGGTTATTGGTGAAGTATAGCGGGAATGAAGAACGCTTAAACCAGTGGATTTATGATTATACATTGGCATTTAAAGCTTGGGCAGAGGAGTATATTTTATCGGTTTATTTTGAGGAGACAGGAGAATATGAAACGAAATGGATACTAAACTCAGAGGCAAGACCTAAGCAAACGGAGTTAGAGTTCTTCGTTTATATTGCCTTACAAACCGGATCTAAAGAACCTGATACACGTAAGCAATATCTTGAATTGGCGCAGCAACTTGGCTCACAAGAGGCGGAGGACTATTTACAAAATGGCAGTGATCATTATGAACATAGAAGGAAAAGTGCGCGCTTTCAAGGAGCAGCCAATGATATTCGAAAATTCATTTCAATTCACATCATTGTTGAGGAAGAAGAAGCCTATCGTGAAGCGTTGCATTACATCATCGATTTGTTACAAGCGGGCTTTGTCAAAGGCTATAGCTTACAGTTAGAGAGTCAGGAAGAAAACTATTTACCGATTCAAAGCCTTGCGAAAACTGAGCTGCATCAATTTTTTGCAAATTGCCTTGCGTATCCAAACCTATTCCCATTGATTGCCGACTATGCAAAAGTGGCAATGGAGGAATATGCATGGTATGAGGACGTGGAGCCTAGCGAGCTATCCGCTATGCCTGGAACATATGCTGTATTTGGTTTAGGGCTTTTTAGCGATGCTTATTTTCCCCTTGTGCAAAGCTATATGTCACTTGTTGATTCAGAGCACCAGCTTGTACAAAATAACTATGCAGAAGCTTTACTTACCATGCACGATCTATCAGTGGAACGGATGCCTGTACTGATTGACATTTTACTTAGCGCAAATGAGGGGGAGCTCGAGCAGTTAAAAGGAATTCACATTGATAAACTGGAATTGCTAGCTGAATTGATACATCAACTGGAGAACAAAGAAGATTACCAACGTAGCTATGTATTATATCAAATTTTTGGTAGTATGGAGGATCTAGCACAGCGCATTGAAAAAGAATCAGCGCCAATCCAAGAAATGCTAGAAAAATTAGTAGGTTGGATGGAAGATTACTAATTGGTTAGCTTTCCTTAATTCTTTAAAGAGCAAGACTTCCCTATAAAGTAGGAAGTGCAATGTTAAAGGCCGAGCTAACAGTTTTGTTCATGAAATGAAGGAAAGTTACAACGAGGCGATTTACCCAATGTCGAAGGGAGTCCTTTTTCATGAGAAAAACCGTACTTGCAGATGTTTTAGGTTTGACCGTTTTTCCCTCTTTGAATTAGTAATCTAAAATGGTGTTTTTATAGTGAAACTAAAAGAATTATAAATGCGCTTATAAGTACGTACAATTACGCTCGAATAACCATGTACATTTTTGCTCACCAATGTATATTACAACTTTACTTGGAGTGGCGAGCATGATAGCCTTGTTCGGCTAGCCAGCTCTTGTAGTAGCTGGGTTTCGGCTGCCGATTCATGCGAGTAGAGGTCTCCATGTCAAGTTGTAATTATTCATACACATGAATAGAGAAGTACATTTTGAGCGAAAGTGTNAAAATGTACAATGCGGACATTTATAAAGAATATCTGAATTAAAAGATCGATTAAGGAAATGTAGAGTGACAATAAGCTGTTCCACTAAAGGGCCATATTATTGAATAACAACCTTTTATGAAATGTCACCAAACGACGCTTTGGGAACTTTAAGTTTCAGCATTTTAATACGTGATTATGTAAAATTTCGGATTATCTTTGTAGAATCTAATTACTATAATAAATTGCGGTGAATTTCAATTATATAAAGGGGGTGTAAAGGTGGACCTATTACTTTGGATAACTATTGGTTTCATAATAATTGGATTTGTTGTTCTCACTTCTATAAAAAAAGGTATGGAAAGTAAGGTCGCTTTTATAAAAGCAAATATGGAAGACGAGGAAAATTCATCAAAAGCAAAATCCATAATTTGGTGGATGTGGAGTACCGCTGCTTGGGGGATAGTGAGTATTTTTCTTGTTGTTTGGTGTTTTCATAATCACTTTGGATAACTGTTGGCTTCAAATGTGCTTAAAGAAATGTGCTTAAATTAACAGGGTAGGTTTGTTCCATAAGAAATCACAAAAGGAATGAGCATTTACTGTAAAATAAGATTAGACGTATTAATGTCTAATATAAAGTAATGCAAAAAATGATGCACATTAGTATTATTACACGACATAAATAAAAATCTATGGAGGTAGGTATAGTTATGTGGATAATATTAGGGATTATTGCAATAGTAGCAACACTTATAAATCTTTATATGTATGTAGCAGGAAAGGATTATAAGCTTGCTATGGCGATAGGATTATCATTTACAGCATTAACACTTTGTTCAGAATACAGTCTTGTATCTGGGTGGGTAAAAGTTGAAGATTGGTCAACTCTATTGGATGTAGTACCTAGTATGGAAAAGGCATTATGGTTTTTGACAATTGTTTCTACCTTACTAAATATAACACCTATACTTTTAGAACTAAAAGGTAAGAGATAATTACTTATTGTCACACCATTTATATAATATGCGATTATTGTGTTAAAGATCTTCCACAATCGAGCGCAATTCTTGAAAAAGAATAGGCGCCAATTTTTCATTTAAGAGCCATTTAATTTAATAGGGAAAGAAGATATTATACCTGCAATATAAACATCTACATTTTTATTTCTTTTTTTCTAGGATATTTTTTAATGGCTTTTGAAGTACGTCCATAATGGCAGCGATGATAGCTGTTGCTAATATCCCTATTAGTCCAAGTGCGATTGGACCTGCTGGGTCATCACCCGTGAACATGGCATACACCCTTAAGTAAACTATTACTAATAAAATTAAGAAAATAATTGTAAAAGCGCATTTTTTTATAACCTTCAAGGATTTAAGGGATAACTCGGAAAAAGCGTTGTTACTATCGATATAACTCAATAGTTTATATGCTTGATACAAAGCTACAGAAAACGTAATGCATACTCCATACGCACATATTAACAACGGATATATCGAGTAATCTCCTGGACGCACTAGAGCATCTCTTCTGGCTGCTTCAGGCAACAAAAATATACACACGGCAAGTACCGCAATTCCAATAAGAAAAGCAACAACCTTTAAGAAAAAAGTTGAACCTAGTTTACCATTCATTTAAAGCACCTCACTGATTATATGATTTTAATATAATATTTATCGATTATCAATAAATTATTTTGTTTTTTATTATATTTTTATTGTTTTAAATATTGATTTGATTGTTATGTGGGAATCGTACTTGAATTATTGTAAATTTTATTATGAAGTAACCTAACAATCGTGCGCAATTCTGCAGCAAGAATTGTGCTTTTTCTATTTGAAAAGGTTAGATTGGAAATCGAAAAAAGTTTCTGATAAATAGAAGGAGAAATACACATGTATGGCTAGCAACACAAAGATAAATGCCTTATGAAATTAGCGAGGCAAAATGAAGCCGAAGAATGTTTTTTAGAAGCATTGAAATTAAGAAAAACAAAAGAAGATTTCTCATTGATTGACTCAACTCAAAAAGCATTGAATCTGTTAAATGAATTGGAGTGGAAAGCCTCTAGTGAAAATCCTGATGTATAAGAATAAAAGAAGAGTATAGGTTTATTCAACAATCGGGCGCTTTTCTGTAATTGATCTGCACCCCAAATGTTAGACACGACTCTAACATTTGGGGTGCAGATCATTATAAGGAATGCGTCTTTCTTCATAAATAGGGCCAGATTAGGGAGTGACTTTATTAATTGTTTCGTTAAGATTGTGAAGAAGTGTACTTATGCCAACGTGGCAGTTTAGTTGAATGAAAATGTTATAATATTATTAAAATTTAGGAAATGGAGTTTGGAAAATGAAGAGTATTAAAAGATTGATTCAAGTCATCTTAGCAAGTACATCAATCCTAATTCTTAGTGGATGTTTCTCTAAATCTGAATCAACCAATACAAGAATATTTAAAAACAAACTATGGAATACAAGGTGAGTTTTCTGTTATTCGGACAGATAATAATTGGCTTAATGGGATTGACCATCAGACTTATGTAGAAATGAAAAAGCCATATCGTACTTATCGTTCCTAATGATTGAAAGAGATACTTTGAAAATTTTAGAAGATGATAGTGACGATATCTATCTCGAACAATTCAAGGGCGCATATATTGAGCAACATCCAGAAGTAGTTCAAGTAATGAAACAGATCATAAAAAAACATGGGTTAGTAAAATATCCCAATAAAGCTGTCCCAGAAGAAAATGGTCCTATTCGTATATTTCCTTATGACAACATTGGGTTAAATATAAATAATTCTCAAGAGCTACTTGATAATTTTAAAAAGACTCAAAAGATCGATACTACTGGACTTTTACCTACATTAATACCAAGTGACCCCCGACGTGAAAATTATAATAGCAGGTATGTAGGTGTGGTGAATTTTCAATTTGAATTTGACATGAATAAAAATAAACATCCTATTCCAAAGGCCAAAGATCTAATTGAGGACTTTCAAAAAAGTGGGATATTAACAAAAGGGATATACAACATAGATATGTTAGTAGATGATTCAAATCCAGATCATTATGTGGGATGGGAATATAATAATGTAGCTTTGTTTGAAGTCGATGAAAATGGTGGGTATACAATAATTGCTACTCCTAAATATGATGATTTAGATAGAACTTACTACTATGGTGATTACGCAGCTGCAAAAAATATAAAATAGAATTTTAGGTTGAATTACTTAATTGGAATTGACTAAAAATACACATGGTGCTACCCCTATTAGTAATAAATTCCCTCATATTTACTTATATCGAGAAAAGCTCGAGACAGGAAAAACTCATGATATTGAATTATCACAAAGTCTAATCATATATTTAATTATATAGACGAAATAATTATTTTCCCCAAAAAACTATTGGGGATTTAAGTGGATAGAATGAGGCTTCTTCAACTAATGATAAGTTAGTTAAAGAAGACATGTGCTTATTATCTTCCACAATCGGGCGCTTTTCTGAAATAAGGAAAGCGTCTTTCTTCATGAAAAGGGCCATATTCTTGAATAACTAATTGTAGAAATAATGGATATTTGAGATGATTAATATTAGTTTTAAAGGATAGTAAAAGGAACAGAGTTTTCATTATTCAATACAAAGGAGAGTGGTGACGAGATATGAAATTATATTCACATAAACCCGAAGCGTACGAATGCCCATTTTGTCGGGTAGTATCAGGTAAAGAAAAACCAAATAAGGGAACGAAACAAAGAGACATTATTTATCAGAATAAACATGTAACAGCGTTTATCGCAAGCAAGTGGTGGCCTAATAACATAGGGCATGTTCTCGTTGTTCCTAACGAACACTTCGAGAATATATATGAGCTTCCAGCAGAAGTAGCTGCTGAAATTCATCGTGCTGCTCAATTGACAGCGTTTGCGATGAAAAATACATATGGTTGTGATGGAGTTTCTACTCGACAACATAATGAACCTGCTGGAAATCAAGATGTGTGGCATTATCATCTTCACGTTTATCCAAGATATGAAAACGATAACCTATACCTAACAAAAGGTTATTACACTGAACCAGATGAACGTCCTTTCTATGCAGATAAGTTGCGTTCGTGGATAAGTGAAAACTATTGTAGTACCAACAATAGGTGAAATTTTTTGTTATACCGTAATCGGGCGCAATTCTTGAAAAGGAATTGTGTTTTTTTTATATCAACTTCAAAAGTGGTATGACTTGCTTAGAAAGAAATTATAAATTCAAAAAATGAACTGTACCAAAAGTACAGTTCAATCAATAGGTGTTATTTTCCACTCTGATAATAAATGACATTGTTTAGAAAACCATAACTAGAGCGTCTCTTCTAATTTTTGCATTATGGAATTTGAAATTAAATAAACATTGCCGAAAATGTCAATTTTGTCTCCCTTTACACGTACAGCGCAATCTTTGTTGGATGCATAAATATTAATTTCTTCCGATAAGGCCGATAGTTCATTTTGAACCATTGTCATATTATTTTCAAGATCAAAATGAGACAGGACGGAAAAATCATCAAGGCCGATTCCGTCGTAAACAGAGCTTTCTTCAACGTTATAGCCAAAGTTTTTAGAGCATAACCATTTAGCGGACATGTTGATTGCACCAGCGCTTGCGCCCATTACAACAGCTCTGCTTTTTTTTATTGCATCAGACAATTCGTATTCTATTAAAAACTCATTTTGTTTAACAGTATTTCCACCCAGCAAGAAAATTACAGAGGCATTTTGAATTAATAATTGGGCATCTTCCTTCTGGACAAGATAATTAATTAAATGATATTCATCAAACAGAATGTTAGCATAATCGAACCACGAGCGTTCAGTAGCACTAACCTCTTCATAAAATGATGGATTCGAGCTAATCATAACAAGCGACTTTCTATTACTAATATCTTTCTGTAACACTTTGCCCAGCTTCTCTGGGAAAAAGTTGTTGAACCATCCTAAATAATAGTGAGTTTTCATAAGTTCCTCCGTAATTTTATTTATCAAATCACCTCTAAATTATACAATAATTGTAAATAAAAAATAAAGATATTAAAAATATTTAACTCACATTGGTTTACATATTATTTATTCAACTTTTATGCGATGGTTTATAAATATAGCTACAGGGGCTTTAGTTAAAAAATGATATTCAACAATCGGGCGCGATTGTTGAATATTGAAAGTAACATATCATTAGACTTTTTTATAAAACATTAACTTCAAACGGCTAGATAAAAATCCATTTTGTTCGATCTTTTTTTTCAAAATGGATTTTTCTATTTTACCGAAAAATACGGATATATGATGTGTTTTAAATCAAACTCTATTTAAAAGCAACATCAAGCCGATTATGCGCTCAATGATGTTACCAAAACAACGTCGTAAAGGTCCCCATCTTCGCAATGCGATTATCGAGTAATAATATATACATACATTGTACTAACTATTTAGAGAAAAGATAAAAAATAGCGTCGACAGCATTTATCGATTCCATGAAAGAATGAATATTTGTTTTACGGATGAGAGGCTAGTAGAGGTTTCAAAGGGAATATGAGGTATCTTTCACATAAACTACAGATTGAAAGGTTATAATGTGCTTCGAGGGGGATATATCGATGAACTATCATATTCTTGTAATAGAAGACGATTTAGAAATTCAAGAATTAATTAAACAGTTTATAAAACAAATTTCTCCGAACATGAATTTACGTACTGATCGTTATTTATTAGAAAAAGCATTTAAAAACATCATTCATAATGCGATTACGTATTCACCGCACGGAGAAACGATACTTATAGTGGTGACTGAGCTTCCAAAAGAAAATCAGATTCAAATACAATTGTCATCATTAAAGACAAGGAAATACAACAATTATTTGAGCCATTTTATAGAATCGAGAAATCGAAATACTGGTAGGAGCGAACTTGGTCTTTATATTGTAAAACAAATATTTGAATCTCTTTCTATTACCTATTTAATGATTAATACCCAAAATGGTGTTCACTTTTTAGTTACTATTCCTAAAGGGAGATCGTAGTATTTACTTGGACTTAAACAACGGCGTTTAGTAAAAAAAACTTATTCCACATAAAAATATATCAGTCAAAAGAGTGTCAAATTGTAAAAAGTATTTAACACTCTTTTTTTGTTGTGGAATGCTTCCTATATAATTGATAAATACAAGAATAAAACGAATACCATTTTGTCAAAAATAAAATTTGACTGGACACTAAATGGTATCATATAATTAAGACA
This sequence comes from Lysinibacillus sp. FJAT-14222, assembly GCF_001278875.1. Taxonomy (NCBI): domain Bacteria; kingdom Bacillati; phylum Bacillota; class Bacilli; order Caryophanales; family Bacillaceae; genus Lysinibacillus; species Lysinibacillus sp. FJAT-14222. The sequence goes on from NZ_LIYL01000054.1 coordinate 14,325, forward strand.
CCATTTAGTGTCCTATTTATAAGGGAGAGGAGATTTTGAGCGAGAAAAATCTAGAGCGTGATGTTTATGCTGCGATTGCTGATCCAACAAGACGTCAATTAATACGTTTACTGGCAGATGCAGAAGAATTACCTCTTCACGAATTAACGTCTCAATTTCAAATGGGGCGGACAGCAGTTTCTAAGCATTTGGCTATTCTTAAAGATGCTGATCTCGTAATTGCTCGAAGGGTTGGTAGAGAGACGAGGTATCGGTTGAATGCCGGTCCGTTGAAGGAAATTCAAGATTGGGTATCGTATTACGAAGGATTCTGGAAAGAAAGAATGGCTATATTAAATCTTTTATTGGAGGAAGAAAAATGAAAGCAGATGTATCTTTAGATTATCAATTTACAAGTTCAATTGAGAAAGTTTGGAACGCATTAACGGATTCAGACACTCTTGCAAAATGGATATGGAAAAATGACTTTAAACCAATCGTAGGACATAAATTCCAATTTCGAGCTGAGCCAAATGAATGGTGGGATGGAATTGTCAATTGCGAGGTGCTTAAAGTAGAAGAGCCTCATACATTATCATACACTTGGGCAAGTGCCGGAGAAATCACTACTGTTACGTGGACGTTGACAGAAGGGGAAGATGGCACTACTAACCTACATCTTGATCAATCTGGATTTAGTGAGGCAACGAAAGCTCGTCAAGGAGCAATCGAGGGAGCTAAATATGCATGGATTAACAATGGTAATCAGCTTGAAAAAGTGTTAGCAGAACTATAATTCATTTTTATCGTTTATATAAATAAACCGTTCTTCAACAATTGGACGCTTTTCGGAACACGGAAAGCGTCATTTTTAATGTGATCTCAACAAATTAAATTTGAAGTTATGGTAACATGACAGTACTAGATTGAATGGAGAGAATATCCGATGAAAATAAATCAATTAATTGCTAACAATATAAATCGTTTAGATGTCGGCTTGCCGGAAGATCAATCTATAGGAATTGCTGGATTGTCCGGATCGGGTAAAACAACCTTTTGTCAAACAATTGGTGAAGAATCCAAGAAGCGTCTCGTTTCTTTATTGCCAAAGGCTGAATATCAGTATTTGTTCCCCAATATTATGGAAACGAATTTCAGTGCTATCAAAATGGAAGATATGCCTTTAGTACTTTTTCTCGGGAAATCATCCATTTCTGCCAATCCACGTTCAACGGTTGGTACTCATACAGGCGTTTTTAAAGAGATTCGTGAAAGGCTTGCAGAAAAGTTTGATCTTTCGCCAGAGGTTTTTTCCTTTAATAATGCATTAGGCTGGTGTCCTGCTTGTAAAGGACGTGGTACGACTAAAAATGTCGAATGTAAAAAATGTGAGGGCAAGCGCTATAATCCGGAAGTTGAGCAATATAAGCTAGAATTATGGAATCAACCACATAGTATTTCCGATATAAACAATTTAAGTATAGAAGCGATTTATTCCCTTTCAGAGGAACTTGCGATTAGCGAAGAAAGACAACGTATTCTTACAAATATTATTAATATGAATATAGGTTACTTAACGTTAAATCGAATTATGGGTACCTTGTCTGGAGGAGAATTAACACGACTTTACTTGGCAGAATTTATGGCAGCCAGTGAAAATACCGTGATTATTATTGATGAAATTTCTGTTGGTCTTGATCACCAAACACTGTTGAAAATTTTAGAACAGATTAAACAATTAGGCTATAAAAACCAAATTTGGCTTATTGATCATTCTGATACGGTGCTAGATACAGCGGATGAGCAACTGTTCTTTGGGCCCGGTAGTGGTAAATACGGCGGAAAAATTGTCGAAGAATCACCACGTCCAAAACCTGTTTATTGGGATCAAAATCAGGCAAAACCTACAGAATATTATCAATTTCATGATCTTTACTGTCGTAATATTGAGGTGGCTGAAATTCAGATTCCTAAAAATAGACTTGTAACCGTTACAGGTGAGTCTGGCTGTGGAAAATCGACCCTAGTCAATGAGTGTATTTCTAAAGATTTCCTAAAACGATATCCAAAAGATAAACTAGTCATGGTAGGACAAGACCGAAACCAATCAATTACTAGCCGATCAACTGTTGCAACGTTTCTTGATATCAAAAAGAAAATAACTAGATATAGTGACGAAATTGACGATATTTTCCAACGTTCAATTGAGGATATTATTGAGGAGCTTCCAAATGAAGACATCGCTCATAAACGCTTAAGTTTACTGATTAAGCTGGGGCTTGGTTATTTGACGTTGGAGAGAAAAACACAATCCTTATCGACAGGTGAATTTCAATGTGTTCATTTAGTTTCTGAGCTGTTTTCGAACGCAAGAAACCCCCATACGCTGTTTATTTTTGACGAGCCTTCAAAAGGTTTATCACAAAACATTTTAAATCAATTCATTGATAGTGTGAGGGACATTCTCCAAGATGAATCCGTCTCTATTATGATGATTGAACATAATGCCTATATGCTAGAAAGCTCTGATTTTATCGTTGATTTTGGTAAGCGACAGCAGGAACCTGTTCGACATCTTGATGTTGTCAGTCATGATGATTATTTTAGTCAACTTAACAGTACAAACAGTGATGCTCCATTGCATATATCTTCTACACTAGCTTCAAAAAATGGCATCCATTACTTAGAAGAAAATCATATTAGCTATTTTAAAAAGGCAGAAAACATCTATAAAGGCGGTATCTTAAAAAGCTTATCATCAATGGCCCGTTTAATTTATGGTGAATACGAATCTGCAACAATCGCACCAGTCGTCGCCATTGATTTGGAAAGACATTTGTATAGTCAGTATAGCTTTCTATATGAAATTGGTGGCCTAATCAACCATATCGTGGCTGCGCATCCGACGAATAAAGATACAAGAAGCTTCGATTTCTTTAGTCAAGAAAATCATTGTCCAAGTTGTTCTGGCCGCCTGGAAATTGAAAAATTTGATTTCGATATAGTCATACAAGACAAAACAGTGCCATTTTGGGATGGCTTATTACATCCAGACGTGATGGAAGTATTAACATATTATCAATATCCGAAATTGCAATTCCTGTTTGATGAGATCAAAAATGAACTAGGTCAAGATATTAGTAAAAGCTACAATGAGATGACCGAAGAAGAAAGACATACATTCCTATATGGTTATTGGGAAAAATCATTTTATGATAAAGCAACTAAGTCCTCAAAAAAATGGGAAGGTTTTAATTTTATCCTTGGACGTTATATCGTTATTTCGAAATCAATTATTAAAGAGCAAATGAAAGAATCAAAAGAAATGATTGCCTGTCCAATCTGTCAAGGAGCGGTGCTAAACCATAAGAAAAAACTAACGTTTGGAAACACTGATATTCGCGAGATAATTCATCAACCTATCGATCAGGTCATAAAAACTGTAGGGAGCTTACCGGAGCTTGAAAAACTAAAAGCAATTGTAGGAGGCGATACGACTCTTACGGAAGATGTCTCCTTACTTCCTAGAGAAACACAAGTATCGTTAAAAATGCTGGAATTAGAATTAGCAAGCTTTGCCGATTATGAAATAGTACTAAATAATGTTTTACCATTCTGGGACAAAATTAAAGACAATATCGAAACAATAAGCAGCCAAAATCTAATAACAATTTGTGATTTTTCCAACATTGACGAAACGAGAGAAACCATCATTGATAAGTATTTCACTAATGGAAAATACAAAAAACTAACGTACGTCTATGAAGCATTTGGCTACAAAAAAATTGTGACACAAATTAATAAAATTAAAGCAAGTCATAAATGTCCATTCTGTAATGGGAAGAAAGTCATTTCAGAAGACAATCTCCATGATGGCGTCTATAAATTATCAGTACCATGTGTAAGTTGCTCTGCAAGTGGCATCAATGATGAAGGACGTAAGGAAATTGTCGATGGTGTAGACGTGCAAACTTGGCTAACTGGCAAAGTAAGTGACGTTGTGGCTGAAAGCTTACGAACGGATGCTGTTGCAGACATTCCAATTTTCAATCGTATTCGTGAGTTGAATAAACGAGATATGATGGCGATTTATCAATGCCTTGAGCAAAACAATTAAATCTAGCCATACTTGAAAGGAAAGCTACCTCTGATAGACTCATTTGCAATAATAATATTGCAGATGAGTTTTTATGTTATTCTGAGGAGGAGCTTAGAAAAGTCATTACAATAAAAGGGGAAAGATAGGAATGGCAGAATTAATAGATTGGAAAAATAATGCTCAAGGGCATAAATTTATAGCTTCTTTTAGCGGAGGAAAGGATAGTGTCTTAGCTCTCTATAAAGCAATGAAGGTTGGAGAGGCGATTGGACTAATCGTAATGCTGGAGGAAGAAGGGGAACGTTCCAGATCCCATGGAATGCCTCCGGAACTCATACGTGCCCAAGCTAAATCTATAGGTTTACCTGTATATACTGCCGCTTCAAGCTGGGCAGAGTATGAAAAAGTATTTATGAGCCTTTTAGAAAAAGCCAAAAATCAAGGTGCAGAAGTTTTAGTAACGGGAGACTTAGATATGCCAGAGCATGGTTGTTGGCATGACAAGGTTACGAAGAATGCTGGGTTAAAGCTAGGCATGCCTTTATGGGAAATGAACCATCGCGATGCTGTTGAAGAGTTCATAAACCTAGGATTTGTTACAATCATTGTAACTGTTAATTTATCACTGGGAATGCGTGAGGATGATTTAGGGCGAACGTTAACCCATGAATATGTGAAGGAGCTTGAAGCTCGCGGTATTGACCCTTGCGGAGAAGGTGGAGAATTCCATACTACAGTATTAGATGGGCCCATTTTTAAACATCCTATTGCAGTTCGTAAATGTGTAGTTATGAAAGACGGAGATTATGCTTTTTTGCCATTGGAGCTTGATGAAATGGCAAGAAGGGATACCTTATAAAGTATTAAAAATATAAGTTTTCAATATAATGTACTTTCCTTTAAATACAGAGAATAATATGGGACATTGCCTAAAGTAGATAGGCAGTGTCCCATTACTTTTTTATTTTTTTAAGCCAGCAGCAATGAACGGGCCATTTAGAGTGATAGTCGATATTATTCGAGCCATTTCTTGTGGAGATTCTTTTCCGTCACTAAGTAACCGTTGCTGAACGACACCGATATGTGCCGAAGCCATATAAGAAACTAAGTATTCTCCTGGTACAAGTAAATTTTCTTGTTTAATCGGGATTTCAGTACCTTCAAATATTGTTTTCCACATGAAAATTTTTAATTTTGTTTGAAAAGATAAGTCTCCATTTGGACCTAATACAGCTTTCATAAATCTTCTATTCCGATCTAAAAATTCATGGTAGGAATCAATATTCCTGAGTTTATGGATACAGCCTTATTTTTATTGATTACTTTCTTTAGTTTCTTTTTATTAATCTCAGCAGTTCTTTTCATGGTTTGGAATTAAAGGAATAGCTATTTTTGCTTTAATGCTATTCTTTGGTGGACCACTCCTTGCACTGGCTCCTGAGATGATGTCATCATTTTATCGCGATTGGGTTTATTCCTGGTTACCAATGCGATTTATGATTGAAGGTTTACGAGAGCTCTTTTTCTTTGGGAAAGGACTAACTTGGAACACATCTTTATCTGTCCTTGTCTGGATTGGAGCAGTAAGTATTTTGATCATCCTTGCGTCAGCGTTCAAATTTAAATCTGCAAATAGGGAAGAATCACTTATAGAAGATTGAAGAACTAGAAGAGATGAATGAAACTAGTACAACGAGAAAAAAGACCTCATTTTGATCAATTTTTCAAAATGAGGTCTTTAATATTGATTTTAAAATTAGGGATCTACTGAATATGGAGCTATGGAATAATTCGCTTCTAGTATTTTACTTGGAAGTGCTGATAGAAGCCGCATCAAAATTGAATATATGCCATTAACGAACTTTTTTATATAAAACCCTTCAAAATATTCGTGTTTAAGAAGTGAAAATGCTATTTCTCTATCAGCTGAACACTTCATCAATCGAATAAAACACGAATATTAAAGTTGACGATTATCTAAACGTTATTCCTCAGCGGATGAGAAATAAACTATTTGCAAGCTGTCGAGCTGTGTAATAGCTATATAATGTAAGTGAGATATTCTATAATAAAAAAACCAATACTTATAGAGGGAGACTTTCTAATGAATAAATTTCCAATCATAGAAACAGAAAGGTTAATTTTAAAAGAAGTGACACCTGAGGATGCTAACGATATGTATAAATACCTATCAGATAAAGACGTTGTTAAACATATGGGGTTAGAACCATACGAATCACCAAATGACGTCTTGAGCGAAATAAGATGGTATAAATCTATATTGGAAGAAGGTACAGGTATAAGGTGGGGGATTACACAGAAAAATATTGGTGTTGTTATAGGTAGTTGTGGCTTTCTGAATATGCGCCCTAAACATTATCGAGCTGAAATAGGGTTTGAATTAAATAAAGAATATTGGGGACAAGGAATAGCTGGTGAAGCTTTAGAAGCTGTTATTAAATATGGCTATAAACACTTTGAATTGGAACGAATTGAGGCTCTAATTGATCCTGCGAATTTATCATCACAAAAATTAGTAGAAAATCAGGGGTTTAAAAGAGAAGGCTTATTGAGGCATTATGAATATACTTGTGGAAAGTTTGATGATTTATATATGTACGCAATCATTAAAGGAGACCTCAAATGAATTTAAAAAGGCGAGAGTATCCTTATGTCGCTAATTGGGACTTTTATGGAATAAGAAATGATCAGACTTTATGGAGGGCTGTTGAAGAAGAGAATGGAGGAATAGGATGAGGAAAGGACAGATCCGAGCAATAGCTATTTGTGTATTTAGGAAAGGCGATTCGATACTTGTCTCTGAAGGCTTTGATGAAGCAAAGGGAGATCATTACTATCGGCCAATTGGTGGAGGAATTGAATATGGGGAGACAAGTTCTAAAGCAATAAAGAGAGAAGTGCTTGAAGAAATCGGGGCAAATATAAATAACTTAAACTATTTAGGTACAATTGAAAACATATTTACATATAACGGTGACCTTGGACACGAAGTAGTTTTTGTATATGATGCTGAATTTGTTGAAAAGTCCTTTTATGAAAAACCTTCTTTTTTCGGACAAGAAGATAATGGTGCAATCTTCAAATTGCTTTGGAAGCCAATTAGCGATTTTACAAATAATAAATTAAAATTAGTTCCAGACGGATTAGTCGATTTGCTTTAGATCACTAAATGAGTTAAGAACCTTCTTTCTTGTACAAATTGGGCGGCATTCCTGTAATAAAAGATAAAATTGTGAAGTAATACACTTAAGCTATCGGTTGCTATAGTTCAATAAGGTGTATTAAAATAATCAATCTTTTTTATAAAAAACCATACCTAGTTATAAAAGTAACGCCATTTTGATCAATCTTTTTTCAAAATGGCGTTTTTCTATTTGTTATTAAATATGTAATAAGACAATAAAATTATTTAATTTTAAAACCTAAAACAAGCATAATCCCTTTCTTAAGAAAAAATATTAAGCGATAAATTAACATTATTGATTTTTTGAATCGAAAAAATTAAATATGTTATTTATATTTTTAATTTCTTGTTGTATAATCGAATCAACTAAAAGAAAGGAATGTCATTATGGCTTATAAAGTAATCACAAATTGTCCTGTCTGCAGTAAAACATTGAAAATTACAAAGTTGCAGTGCTCTCATTGTCACACGACGATTGAAAATGAGTTCGAATTATCTAAGCTGGCATCCTTATCAAAGGATCAGCTTCATTTTGTGGAAGTATTTTTAACATGCAGAGGGAATATCAAAGAAGTTGAAAAGGAACTAGGGATTTCGTATCCAACAGTTCGAGGCAAGCTAACAGACATCATTTCATCCCTTGGATATATACAGAAGAAGAAAAATGAAGTAGACGAGAAAAAAATTGTCACTATGTTGGAAAATGGCGAAATCACAACAGAAGAAGCCATTAAACTTTTAAAAGAGGAATAAGGAGGAATATATCATGAAAGAGGAAATCTCAAGAGTGTTAACAATGGTTCAAGAAGGTAAGATTGATGCAGATAAGGCATCCGAACTGATTCAAGTATTAAAAGAGAAAGCAGAAACAGATGATAATCTTTTAGAAAAACCGACTAAATATTTAGATAAAACTTTAAAAATTCGTGTTGTATCAGCCGAAAATGATAACGTTACGGTCAATTTGCCTTTAAAGCTTGTCAAGGTTGTATTAATGGCTGGACACAGCATCGCAGCGAGTATTCCTCAATCAGAAAAATACGTTAAAGATATTGACATAAACCTTATAATAGAAGCAATCGAAAACGAATTAGATGGCCAAATTGTAGATATTAAATCGGCAAATGGGGATACCGTTTCGGTCATCATTGATTAGTGATTGGCTTATGATGCATGTAAAAGTGAAAGCAAAAGACATTCGGTTTACCATCCCGATTCCATATGCTATTTTAAACATTGTTATTTCAATTTTGTCTTCAAAATTTATTCAGCAAAATGCAAACAAATGGACAAAAGAGCACTTCGAAAGAAAAAAACTGGACTTTACCTTTCCACTAATAGACAAAGAAACGCTAAAGCCTATGGTTAAGGAACTGAAAAATTATAAAGGGCTCGTGCTAGTAGATGTCAAAGCTAAGGACGGTACTGAGGTTAAGGTTAGATTATAATTTATTATAGAAAATTTTTTGATGTAAGATACTTCACTATACAAAAAATATTATTTGTATCTGTTATTTAAAAGTTCTTGCCTATGTACGATTTAGATTAGGATTACTTTTATCTATTCCTGTACTAGTTTTTGTCGTATTGAATGCATTAGGTGTTGAACTTAATAATTTGATGAAAGCAAGTATGCAAGCAAGCTTATCTTTTAGCAGTAATATCTACAATAGTTGCAGTTACATTTGAAGAGATACTAATGCGAGGTATTTTATTAAATGGATTCATAAAAGCTTGGATTCATAAAACGAATATGATTTGGTTATCAGTTATTGGGTCCAGCATGTTATTCTCAATCGCACATGCTGGAAATATGCTTGCTGGACAAGCGGTTGATGCAACTATGCAACAATTATTGGATACAACAGGTATGGGGTTCTTTTTTGCTGCTATATATTTAAGAACGAACAATTTATTAATTCCAATTATAGCGCATTTTGTAGTAAATATAGTCTCTGAGTTACAAGTATTAGGTGTTGATTTGACGCAAGTTGTGAATGAGAGTACACAGGAAACAAATAATTTAGTAGAGTTTATAGTTATTGGAACGGCATCGTTAATTTTAATAACTTCCTCATTTATTTACTTACGAAAAAAGAAATCTGCTGAAGTCTTAGGTCGTATAAAAGGGGATTATTCGTTTAAATAATACTCATTATCGTTTAATGTAGATTTGTCTACTATTCATAAAAATTATTCATAAGAATGACAAACTTAGCTGATTGTTACAGAATCAAAATACATGTTCGTTGAAGATAAATACATATATTTGTTGATTTTAAAACGGGAATACAAAAAGAATCGGGCAATATAAAGTGTGGCCACTAAAAATATTTTGAATTAAAGAATATGATGCTTTATGTAAAGCTTTTAGACATATTAAAGGGATCCCTTCAGAAGAATGCGGATTAACAATGTTAAGGAAATTACGAAAAAACAAGAGCAAACACATCATTAGTGTTTGCTCTTGTTTTTTAATCCTTCCTTTGTTCGGTGGACAATCCAATATCTTTTAAACTAACTGAATGTGTGATATGAATGTATCAAATTATTTAATGCTAAGTAACTTGATATCTCTTTCTTCAAAATAAACGACGAATTCAATCTTCCGTACTTCTAGCTAAATGAGAGAAACTTTAAACAATAATTAAATCCCCAGGTATCAATTTATCCTTCAAACGATTCAACTATTATTGTCGCGTACTCACACGTGCATAGCCAAATTGGATATTTGCGGTGCATCTCGCCTTTGTAGTCGGACCTACGTAAACTGGAATTATAAAACATTTAAATTCTATGCAACTATTTACTATTCAAAAAACTCTAACGGTGTGTAAAGAAAGAAGAGGTGTTAAAAATGGAATCTGAATTTCTAGTGAAAAAAGCGCAAAAAGGAGATGGAGAAGCGTTTATACAATTAGTTAGGCAATACGAATTGATTCTTTATCGTACAGCAAAGAGATTAGGTCTAACAGATGAAGATATAGCAGATTTATTGCAAGAGACGGTATTAACTGCATTTGAAAAAATAGGCACTTTAAAAGAGGTAAAATATTTTAATACGTGGCTTTGCCGCATCTTATTGAACAATTGTTATCGCTTTATGAAGCAGCATAAGCAGGTTGTACCGCTCGATTCGGAGACACTAAATGCATTGGCACATCAAGATAATTTATCAATAGAGCTTGATGATGCGTTGAATAGCTTAGATGAAAATTATCGTATTGCGTTAACACTTTATTATGTGAGTGGGCTAACAACAAAGGAAATCAGCGAATTTCTTCATGAACCCGAAGGCACTATTAAATCGAGAATTTCGAGAGCAAAACAGCATTTGAAAAACAACTATTATGTTGAGGAGGCGCAACCGCAATGAAAAAAAATGTAGAGGAACGTATACTGCAGGAAATGAATAAAGAGCAAGAACTACCGCAATCGATTCGAATGGCTTTTGATCAATCCTATGAACTAATTAATCAGCAATCCAAGAAAAAAACTCGATTATCATGGCTAAAAGCTATATCAGCAGCAGTAGCGACAATTGCATTAACTTCAAGTGTCTTGCTAACAAATGATTCGGCATTAGCAACATTAAAAGCCTTTTTTGGATTTGATGATCCCGGGTTAGAGGTTGCAGGTGATAATGGGGATGTGCAATATGTAGGACAAACACAACAATCAGAAAATATCACTATTGCACTCGAGCATTTATTTGCAGATGCTTATCGACTAGGCCTGCAGTTAAATATTCAATCTGAAAATATCGAAATGGACAATTTGTATTATATGAGCGTGGAATATCGGCTCTATAATGCACAAGGCGTCGAAATAGATGCCCTTGTGTCGGATACGAAGACAATAGAAGGACCAGGAATGTATACGGGCTACCAATTCCAATTAGAAAATATAAAAAATAATGCCACAACACTGGAAATGCTGGCGGAGTCTACTACAACAGCTGTTCCCCCTTTAGATGGTGCAAAATTAGTCATTGAAGAGGTGCATTTTGTAAACAAAGAAGGAGGGATTATTTCAGTAGATGGAGAATGGGCATTTGATTTACAGCCTGCCACTGTTGAAACACAGGTCTTTGTAGCGCAAAACGAGGTGACAGGTCTTGAATTACAGCAAGCTATGTTATCAAACGGTTCAATGTATATTTCCTTTACAATTAACCGTAATATTGAAGATGAAAATTATATTTTCGATACAGCACTACTAACTAGCAATAATGAAGCGTTCTATGCAAATGGTGCAAATGTTGAACGTACGAATGAATATACTACTATTAATTTAGTTTTCCCATACAGCATATGGAATGAACAGCAATCTCTTTCATTAGCTGTGAAGGGCTATGAAAAATTAAGATTAGTGAAGAAAGAATAATTTGATATTTCTTTTTTAACCAACTGCAAAGACTAGTTATTTAGAGGTATGGTCAATAATGTCCTAGCTTGTGGAGATTCATTCCTATAACCAATACCAAAACATGATTATGATAGTGTTCAGATAAATCGCTATGAACCATTGGGGATGAATACGGGTTTAGTTTAGTCATACTTATGTTCATAGCGATTCCATTTATAGTAATCCAATCAGATTAGAACAAATAAAGCGATGATTAGTTTAAAAATAATTTCTACTATTCTGAAATGTATGTTATAGTAGGAGCATAATTGAATATTGTGTAAGACTTGGTGCCAAATGAGAGTTTGGCTTAAAAGGGAAGTCGGTGAAAATCCGACGCTGTCCCGCAACTGTAATTCGGAGCAAATCACAAATGCCACTGGGAAACTGGGAAGGCTGTGAGGCGTGTTGATGAGAAGCCAGGAGACCTGCCAATTTCTAGTACACACCAAATACCTACGTGGAATAGGTGGTGAAAAGTGACCAAATAGGCACTGTGCGATAACAAATGATTTATGCGAAAGTATATACTTTTTTCGTATTGTTTTAGCATAATAATTTTAACATGCAGCCATTTTCCGAGCAGGAGATGGCTTTTTATTTTTTTCTAAAAAGGAGATTGACATGACCTATACAAGCACACTCATTGGTTACCCGTATATAGGGGAAGATCGCGAATGGAAAAAAGCATTAGAAGCATTTTGGCGCAACGAACTTTCTGAAGAGGACTTTGAGGAAAGATTAAAGAAAATCCGTTTATCTAGAATTGATAAGCAGCTACAACTTGACATCGATATGGTGACAATTGGCGATTTTACGTATTACGATAGAATGTTAGATACGGCATTGATGTTTGGTCTAATCCCAAAACGCTTTAACTGGCAAGGAGGGAAAGTTGATTTACCTACCTACTACAGCGTAGCAAGAGGAAATAAAACAGCCGTAGCTAGTGAGATGACAAAATGGTTTAATACAAACTATCACTATATTGTTCCTGAGTATGAGGGACAAGCCTTGCAACTAACAGAAAATAAAGTGTTAGCCGATTTTTTAGAGGCGAAGGAAGCGTACGGTATTATTGCGAAGCCGACATTGATTGGTCCCTATACATTTTGCAAGTTAACGAAAGGCTACAGCAAATTCACACAAGTTGAATACTTATTAGCCTTATTACCGCTCTATACGCAGGTATTAAAAGAATTAGTGGAGGCAGGGGCAAATTGGATTCAACTAGAAGAGCCGTCCCTTGTCACAACCCTTGATGCAGCAGAGATCAAGCTTGTGCAAGAGATTTACGACCAGTTAGCCGTTGCCGTTCCAGAGGCTAAGATCATGCTACAAACTTATTTTGAAGCATTATGCGCTTATGAAACATTGATTTCATTACCTGTACAAGGATTTGGTCTAGACTTTGTTCATGGCTATAAAGGAAATATGGCGTCACTTCGTCAATATGGTTTCCCTCAGGATAAAGTATTGGCAATCGGAGTTGTAAATGGACGTGATATTTGGCGTTCCAATCTAGCGGAGGTCAATGCTACGATTCAGGCGATTGAGCATTTAAGTAATGCAGCGGAGCTATGGATTCAACCATCCAGTAATCTACAACACGTACCCATTACAACTGCTCTTGAAAATGAGATTGACCCTGTTCTAAAGCACGCATTGGCCTTCGCAGATGAAAAAATCGTAGAAATTATAGAGCTGACTACATGTAGACGAGATAAAGAAGGTACCTTACAACACAATTTTTCAGAAAGTATGAAGGCGATTGAGGCTCTAAAAAATCATCCAATCCGTCAAAACAAGATGGTCCATCAAACAGTTCAAACTGTGACAACGCAAGATTTTGAACGACATAGTGAATTTACTCAACGTCAAAAGCTGCAGCAGCAAGCGTTAGCGTTACCGCTATTTCCAACGACAACAATCGGAAGCTTCCCGCAATCTGATGAGGTGAAAAGGAATCGTAATGCTTGGCGTAAAAAACAATTATCGAATGAAGCCTACGAAGCATTTATAGAGCAGGAAACAAAACGCTGGATTACGATACAAGAAGAACTAGATATCGATGTACTAGTTCATGGTGAATTTGAGCGTACAGACATGGTCGAATACTTTGGTGAAAAGCTGACTGGTTTTGCATTTACAGAAAAAGCATGGGTCGTTTCCTATGGATCACGCTGTGTCAAGCCACCGATCATTTATGGAGATGTTGCATGGGCTTCACCAATTACTGTAATAGAGTCAGCCTATGCCCAAAGCTTAACAATGCGCTTTGTAAAAGGCATGCTGACGGGGCCAGTGACGATATTAAATTGGTCCTTTGTGCGAGACGATTTGTCACGTAAAGATGTCGCTTATCAAATTGCATTAGCACTTCGTAAAGAGGTTGAAGCACTAGAAAAAGCAGGTATTTCGATTATTCAAGTGGATGAGCCAGCTCTAAGAGAAGGTTTACCGCTCCGAAAAGAAGAATGGGGTGCTTACTTAGATTGGGCTGTCAATTCGTTCAAGCTTGCTACTTCTAGTGTCAAAGATGAAACACAAATCCATACACATATGTGTTACTGCGAATTTAACGATTTCATTGAACCAATTAGCGCGCTAGATGCAGATGTTATTTCCATTGAAACATCACGAAGTCATGGAGAGCTTATCTCTTCACTTCAAGTGAATCCATATACAAAAGGGATTGGTTTAGGCGTATATGATATTCATAGTCCTCGTGTACCGAGCGACGAAGAAATGCTAACTATTATGAGAGATAGTTTGCAGGTGCTTGATCGCCATCAATTTTGGGTGAACCCAGACTGTGGGTTAAAAACAAGAAAAGAAACAGAAACCGTTGCGGCTTTAGCTAATATGGTTGCTGCAACGAAAACATTGCGCCAGGAAGTACAACAATCTATCTCGAGATAACGAAATCATTTTTTAAAATCTACTACAACTACTACATCTTCTCTCCGAAATACACCAAAGACCAGGTAAGTACCTGGTCTTTGGTGTTTCATTCTTCCGAGATTTTTATTATATTCAGAAAATAAAATTGACGTGAACAATCGAGCATGTTATGTTTATTACTAATTTCATAGCAATCATTACAAGTTTGAGTGAAAAAGCCTTTCATTCAATTAAAAGGAAAATGGGTGTAAATCCCATGCTGTCCCGCAGCTGTAAATGAGGAGTTTTGTTTCAAATACCACTGAGTGATTACTTGGGAAGGTGAAGCAAAATCATGATTCATGAGCCAGAATGCCTGCTTGTAAGAAGATTCATTAATGATCTACGAAAGATAGGGAGATGGATGGAGACTTACTCATTGTATGTTTTTCTGTCCTTATTCTTTTTTTAGAATAAGGTTTTTTTATGCCTTCTCTTCATCTACAAGTAGATTCATTTTGTACCACGAATAGAGATAGGAGACAGAAAATGAGATTGACAAAGTATTTACTTCCTTTCATGCTTGTGTTGACTTTCAGTGTACTTGCTGGCTGTACAAGCAAGGATCAAAAAAAGGGAGAAACAGCAACACAGCAAACAGATGAAAAAATGATAACGATTGGATGGCCATTAGATGTCGGCCCATTGAACCCCCATACATATTTGCCTAATCAAATGACCGCACAAGCAATGGTCTATGAATCCTTGGTGGAATACAACGATGATGGAACTGTTACCCCAAAACTAGCAGAAAGTTGGGACATCTCAGAAGATAAAACTACTTATACTTTTCATTTAAGAAAAGATGTTACGTATTCAGATGGAACAGCTTTTAATGCAGATAATGTGATTCGTAACTTCGATGCCGTCTTAGCGAATCGGGAAATGCATTCTTGGATGGGTATGGTCAACCATATGAAAGAGGTTGTGAAAGTGGATGATTTTACAATTCGTTTGCAATTGGATGAACCTTATTATCCTGTCTTAAACGAGCTTGCCTTCGTAAGACCATTTCGTTTTTTAGCGGATAATGGATTCCCAGCAGGAGATGCAACGCAAAATTCTATCAAAGTATCTATTGGAACAGGTCCATGGGTATTAACCGAATACAAAAAAGATGAGTATGCTTTATTTAGTCGCAACGAAAACTATTGGGGCGAAAAACCTCTCGAAGAACAAATAAAAATTAAAGTTATCCCTGATTCAGAATCTATATCGTTGGCATTTGAAAACGAAGAATTAGATTTAATTTATGGTCGTGGCATCATTAGTTTAGATAACTATACGTATTTAAAAGATAGTGGGAAATACAAAACTGCTACCTCTGAACCTTTATCTACGAAAGCGTTACTATTCAATACTCAGTCAGGTCCGTTAGCCGAATTAAAGGTACGTCAAGCCGTTCAATATGCCATCAATAAGGAACAAATGGTTGACAGTATTACACATGGTACAGAAAAAGTGGCTAATACACTATTTTGGGACGCAATTCCTTATGCCAATATTGATTTAGCGCCAATCTTGTATAATCCAGAAAAAGCGCAACAGTTGCTAGATGAAGCAGGATGGACGTTACAGAAGGGCGAAAAAATTCGTTCGAAAAACGGGCAACCCTTATCATTAGATTTGATCTACATTGCAACAGATGCGATCCAAAAGCCAATGGCGGAATTAATGCAAGGTGAACTAGCGAAAATAGGGGTACAGCTGAATTTAGAAGGCGCAGATGTGATGGTGGGTCTTCAAAAATTAATGGATGATCAGGTGGATATTAATTTCTGGCGAACAAATGGACCACCAACAGATCCACATAGCTTTGCGAATGAATCAGCTACACCAAACGCTAGTGGTGTTTATGAAGCGAAATTAGGCTTACCAAATGCCAAAGAAATCGATAATAAAATACATCAATTATTAATTGGTACAGATGAAGAGGAACGAGTGCAACTTTACACGGATATTTTAACAGTGTTCCATGACGAAGCACTATTCTATCCTATATCTTACGAAACAAATAATGTGATTTATCATCCATATATGAAGGATTTTGCGCCACGTGCATCTGAATATGATATTCCCTATGCACAAATGGATAAAGAAAAATAAGAGTAGAAGAGAGAGTATGTCTAGCAAAGACATCTCTCTCTTTATCATAGGATTGAGTAGGAAGTGACAGCATGTATGAATCGACATGGATGTTTTGTTTAAAAAGAATTTTGACTTTGCCGTTTGTCTTACTAGGAGTTTCCATCCTAACCTTTGTATTTATTCGTTTCGTTCCAGTAGAGCCTGCTGAGGTCATGCTGCGATTGGCAAGAGTTGCCCCAACCGAGGAAGCCATTCAGGCATTACGTGAAGAACTTGGAACGGACAAACCTTTTCTTATTCAATACTTGCTATGGGGAAAAGGGGTTTTACAGCTAGATTTTGGTACATCTTTTGTTAGTAAATTACCAGTGGCACAAGAGCTATTTGCGAAATTACCCGCAACCATTGAATTAGCTCTTGCTGCATTTGTCCTCATTTTAGGATTCAGTATACCATTAGGGATTATTAGTGCATTGTCTAAGCATTCCATCATCGATAAAATCATTAGATTCTTTAGCATATTGAGTGTATCGATTCCAACATTTTGGTTAGGTTTTTTACTACTCTATCTATTTAGCTTGAAATTAGGTATTTTTCCAACAAACGGAAAGGGAACGCTAGCTCATCTAGTTTTACCTGCGCTTGCATTAGCCTTACCTTCAATTGGACTGTTCGTTCAGTTTATCCGTTCAACTATCATTGAAGAGTTACAGCAGCATTATGTTCAATATGCTCAGCTAAGAGGATTAAAAAACTCTGTTATCCTCATACGTCATGTTCTGAGAAATGCTGCTATACCATTGACTTCCTTGTTAGGTATGACACTTGGTAATTTACTAGGTGGTGCAGTGATTGTGGAACAGGTTTTTAGTTGGCCAGGACTCGGTAGGTATTTAATAGAATCCATTATGAACAGGGATTACCCAGTTGTACAATCCTATGTATTGATTATTGCTGTCATCTATGTGCTTGCAAATTTAGGCACAGATGTATTGCATCGTCTATTGGATCCTCATCTTATGATGAAGGACAGGAGAGATTAAAGTGAGCCTAGTACGAAAAGAAAGTGTAAATGTTAAAGGATTATTTAGTCTAACGATCCTTGTGGTCATTGGCTTGCTAGGACTGTTTGCGCCAATTTTAATGCCCCATGACCCTTTAGCAGTCGATATATCAAAGAAATTTTTAGGCCCTTCAATGGACTATCCATTAGGTACAGATCATTTAGGAAGATGTGTCTTGTCACGGATGCTTTTAGGTATTCGTTATTCATTAGGATCAGCACTCGTCATTCAAATAGTTGCCATTGTGTTAGCTATCCTACTCGGTGCTTTTGTTGCGCTAAAAAGAGGCATAATAGATTTCCTATTTATTCGAATATGTGATATTTTATTAGCTTTTCCTACGCTTGTACTTGCATTTGGACTTTTAGGTGTATTAGGCCCTAGCTTAAAAAATGTCTTAATAGCCCTTATTTTTACACAGCTTATTTATTATTCAAGAATGATCCGAAGTTTATTTATTGGGATGAATGAAAAAGACTTTATTCAAGCTGCAAGGATTACTGGCACTACAGGATTCAAATTAATTATACGTCATTATATTCCCAATATATTGCCACCTATTGTCACAATTGTTGCATTAGATGTGGGGAAGGTGATTTTAGAAATTGCAGGCTTTTCCTTTATTGGACTTGGCGTGCAGGCACCCATCCCAGAATGGGGCATGATGGTGAATGAAGGAAAACAATACATCCGTCAGCATCCTGAATTAATGCTTTATCCTGGACTTGCTATCGTCCTTGTAGTGCTATTATTGAATCATTTGGCAAGTAGTTTCAAGAAGCTTGACCAGTAAGGGGTAATTATGGAGAAAGTTTTAGAAGTGAAAGACTTAACGGTAAAAATCGGCGAGAAAAATGTATTGAGCTCTATCAATATGACAGCCTATAAAGGGCGTGTCTTAGGAATTATAGGGGAAAGTGGTAGTGGAAAGACTATGCTTTGCCACGCCATCATGCAAACATTACCGTCTTTAGCACAGGTTACACAAGGTGAAGTCCTCTACCAGCAAGAAAATTTATTGAATGTTTCAGTTGCTAAATTGAGAACTTATCGTGGTCGGCATCTTTCGATGATTTTGCAAAACCCATCTACTGCCTTCGATCGTATTCAAACGATTGAAAGCCATTTTCGAGAAACATTAAAAGCGCACTTTAAGCTGACAAAAAAAGAAATGAGACAGATTGCCCTTGATGCCATGCATAAAGTCCATTTACCTAATCCAGAGCAGCTTTTGCACTATTATCCTTTCCAATTAAGTGGAGGAATGCTACAGCGAGTGATGATTGCTTTGTCATTGGCGATACAAGCTTCTCTATACATTGCAGATGAGCCAACGACAGCTCTTGATACAGTCAATCAAAAACAAGTATTAACACTATTTGATCGTATTCGCTCAGAAACAGATGCTGCTATTATTCTTGTGACTCATGATCTAGGTGTCATTGCTGAACTAGCTGACGATGTGGCCGTGATGTATCAAGGAGAAATTATTGAGCAAGCGAATGTCTATGATTTTTTTGATGCGCCTCAGCATCCCTATACAAAGAAACTTTTACAATCAAGAATTATGTTTTAGAGGTGAAAAAGTATGACGCTGCTAGAAGTAAAAAATATTGAGAAGCATTATGCTCAAAGACCGTTCATATTCAAACGAGGACAGGAAACTCCTGTATTACAGAAAGTAACATTTTCACTTCAGGAGGGCGAATGTTTAGGAATCGTCGGTCAAAGTGGTTCAGGGAAAAGTACATTAGGACGCATTATTTTAGGAATTGAGCGACCAACAAACGGTGAGGTTCTCTTTCAAGGCATCAATCTTTACAATGCAACCAACAAGCACAAAAAAATGATACGTAGAGATTTACAGGCCGTTTTTCAAAATAGCTATCATTCATTTAATCCGGAGCAGACGATTTTTGAGATACTAGAAGAACCGTTCCTTAATTTCGAGCATTTCAGCAAATCAGAGAGACAACATAAAGTAAGGGAATTACTAGACTGTGTGGAGTTAGAGAGTACAATGGCTCAAAACTATCCTTCGCAGCTAAGTGGAGGACAACAGCAACGTGTCAACATCGCTAGAGCTCTTGCGTTAAACCCAAAATTGATTGTATTAGATGAAGCCATTAGTAGTCTTGATATGATATTACAGAAACATATCATCCAGTTACTTCAAACACTTCAAAAAGACCTGCAGCTTGCTTACATTTTCATTTCTCATGATTTACAAGCAACACGCTTTTTGTCAGACCGAATACTCGTGATGCAGCATGGCCAGTTAGTAGAGGAGATTGGGAAAGATGGTGCATACCAACATCCAGCTTCTCAGGAACTATACAATGCAATCTTGCCATTGCATCCGCGAGAAAGAAATAATAAAAATAAAGGATTTTTATAATCCTGAGTGGATTGACTTACTTGATATTCACACTATTAATGGTTGAAAAAAATAAAAGTAAATCTAATAACTTAAAAATGGAACATCAAAATTGTACGTATATTAGGTATTCATTTTGACTATCTCAGATTGTGAAATTAAAAAGTGGACATAGCTATTTTGGGAATTTTAACCCCCATCCTAATTTGGAATGGGGGATTATTGTTGTTAAATTAATACTTAGCAAAAGAACTTCCTAAATCCCACATTTTGTCCTCTAGATTGTCTAATAACGTTTTTGTTCTCTTCTCAAGATTTTCTGGAAGCTCGTTTTTACTGAAATATGTAAGGTTCAAACTCTCGCCATCCTTCATTTCCAATACACCTCTTACATTTTTAGCTACATAAAGATGAATGACTGTATAGATTTCATCCCCATTTGAATATTGGAAATAATAATCTGGTCCTGAAAAAACACCGATCAAGTCAAATTCATTGGCCACAAGTCCTGTTTCTTCATGGAGCTCACGAGCAGCAACTTCTTCTAAAGTTTCATTTAGTTCCATTGAGCCTCCAGGTAATCCCCAATCTAACGTATCCGAACGATGTTGAAAGAGAATTTTCTTATCATCGTTGACCACAAGAATTGTCGCCCCAATGCTTATAATCGGTCTACTACCGATGAGTTTCCTTAATTCTGAAATATACCCCATATTTGCCCCCTAATATTTGTCATAAAAAACTATTCGCCTTTCCTAAATAAAAAACCTCTTTTTTTATAATCATTGAAAATGGCTTCCTTGGTATTGATAAACAATCTTTTTTTATACAAAATATTGCTAAAAAATGTAGAATAGTTCATCAAAAATGAAAAATAGCTTTTTACAATCAGTCTTTTCTGAATTTTACCTATATTGATTGTTTTGAAAACTCTATGTTAAGGTGAAAAGACAAATTGAATATGCTAAATTTTGGTGGTTCAAATGGGTTTGGTTCCATTTGATTAAAAGGGAAGTTGGTGAGAGTCCAACACTGTCCCGCAACTGTATTTAGGAGTTCGATAACAAGGCCACTGTTTTGGTTGTCAAAATGGGAAGGGGTTATTGTAGCGTTGATCATAAGTCAGGAGACCTGCCGCTAATGTAAGCATCAATTGACCTACGAGGATAGGGAGGTGTTAGCTACTGCATGATCTTTGTGAATTCACGTAAATTCACTGTTTCTTTGCTCTGTCATGCTTTTGTAGATTAACAACTTCTAAAGGGGTAGAAGTTGTTTTTTTGTTGTTCTTTCGTGTTTGAATGGTAACGCTTACATGAATAATTACACAAAGGGGTTGTAATGAATGGAGTTAAATTATTCACCAGGTCTTGATGGAATCATTGCCGCTGAAACAAAGCTATCTTTTTTAGACACTGTAGGAAGTCAAATTGTTATTCGAGGGTTTGATTTGATTGAATTATCACAGAGATATTCGTATTTGGATATTGTCTACTTATTGTTACATGGGGAAATACCAATTACCGAGCAACGAAATGACTTACAGGACAAGTTGAAATCTAATTATCAGGTTCCACTTGAAATTTTTCAAATTTTCAAGTTATTGCCCAATGGGACACATGCTATGGATGGACTCAGAACGGGGATTTCGGTTTTAGCAGGCTATGATCAGCAAATGAATGATCGTTCTACTGAAAAGAATTTGGGGCGAGCATATAGGCTTTTAGGTAGTATGCCTAATATTGTAGCGAATAGTTATCGTGTATTAAATGGTCAAGATGTCGTGGAGCCTGATAGCAAGCTTTCCTATAGTGCCAATTTTTATTACATGATTACCGGAAGAAAACCAACTTCGTTAGAAGAAGAAATTTTTGATCAGTCACTCGTTTTATATAGTGAACATGAGATGCCAAATTCAACGTTTACCGCGCGTGTTATTGCCTCTACACAATCTGATTTGTATGGTGCTTTAACTGGGGCTGTCGCATCATTGAAAGGTAATTTACATGGTGGGGCAAACGAGGCAGTAATGTATATGCTTCTTGAAGCCAAGACAGTAGAAGGCTTTGAGACATTGCTGAAAAATAAACTACAAAATAAAGAAAAGATTATGGGCTTTGGCCATCGTGTCTATATGAAAAAGATGGACCCAAGAGCGCAAATTATGAAAGAGGCTTTATATAAATTATGTTTGGAGCAAGGTGATGATCGCTTATATCACATGTGTGAAGCTGGTGAAAAAGTAATGGTACAGGAAAAAGGATTGTACCCAAATTTAGATTATTATGCGGCACCAGTGTACTACATGCTTGGTTTGCCGATTGAAATATATACACCAATCTTCTTTGGCTCACGAACGATCGGCTTATGTGCTCATGTAATTGAGCAGCATGACAATAATCGATTATTTAGACCTCGCGTCCATTATATTGGCGAGCGTCATAACCTTGAAGAATTATCGGTATAATCAAGTTTTAACAACTCGCCATAGAGCTGATGGGCATTCTGACCAATGTCTATCAGTATACTAGTATAGCAAATTCATGCATTGAAAGGAAGATATAGATGATTAAAACAAATGAAATTTCTAAGACAGATCAGTTACTAACTGATCTTGCCGATTACGTATTAAATACAACGATTACAAGTGAAGAAGCATATGAAACTGCACGTTATGTTTTATTAGATACATTAGGCTGTGGCATTTTGGCTTTACAGTATCCAGAATGTACGAAACTTCTTGGACCAGTTGTACCGGGTACGGTTGTTCCAAATGGCACACGTGTTCCAGGAACTTCCTATGTCCTCGATCCAGTGAAAGGCGCTTTTAATATTGGCTGCATGATTCGTTGGTTAGATTACAACGACACATGGCTTGCAGCTGAATGGGGACACCCTTCTGATAATTTAGGTGGCATATTAGCAGTTGCGGATTACTTGAGTCGTGTACGTATTGCTGAAGGCAAAGAGCCTCTTACAATAAAAGAAGTTTTAGAAATGATGATTAAAGCACATGAAATTCAAGGTGTACTAGCACTAGAAAATAGTCTGAATCGTGTTGGTTTAGATCACGTATTATATGTCAAAATTGCGACAACAGCGGTTGTGACAAAGGCATTAGGTGGAACGCGTCAAGAAATTATCAACGCATTATCAAATGCTTGGATTGATAATTCAAGTTTACGAACATACCGCCACGCCCCGAATACAGGATCGAGAAAATCATGGGCTGCAGGAGATGCGACAAGTAGGGCCGTGCAATTAGCCATGATGGCTGTAAAAGGTGAAATGGGTTATGCAACCGCCTTATCAGCACCAGGCTGGGGCTTCCAAGACGTGCTCTTTAATAAAAAAGAATTAAAGCTCGCAAGACCACTTGCTTCATATGTGATGGAGAATGTTCTTTTCAAAGTTTCTTTCCCAGCTGAATTTCATGCGCAAACTGCTGCAGAATGCGCAGTGCATTTACATCATGAAGTGAAAAATCGTTTAGATGATATTGAAAAAGTTGTCATTACGACACATGAATCAGCTATTCGCATCATCGATAAAGAGGGCCCACTAAATAATCCAGCTGACCGTGACCATTGTATTCAATACATTACAGCAATTGGGCTGATTTATGGTGATATTATTGCAGACCATTATGAAGATGATGTAGCAGCAGATCCACGTATAGATACACTAAGAAATAAAATGGTTGTTGTTGAAGAACCACAATATACAATCGATTACTTAGATCCAGAGAAGCGCTCTATCGCCAACGCTGTTCAAATTTATTATCAAGATGGGACATCATCAGAATTAGTAGAGTGTGAATATCCTTTAGGACATCGTTTCCGTCGTGATGAAGCATTCCCTAAAATCATTGATAAATTCCAACAAAATATGAGTACACATTTTTCACAAAAACAAGTAAATAAAATAAATGAAATCTGTTCTAATAAAAAGCTTGTTGAAAATAGCTATGTTCATGAATTTGTAGATTTATTCGTTTACTAATAGATGGGAGGTTTTGTAGATGGCGTGGATTGTAAATGAAGCTATTTCACAAGAAAAATTAGCTGAACAATTTAGAGCGTATATTGCACGTAGAGATATTTTACAAATACCAGGTGCACATGATGCAATGGCTGGCTTAATGGCCAAAAAAGTAGGCTTTGAGGCACTAT
Source organism: Lysinibacillus sp. FJAT-14222 (assembly GCF_001278875.1). NCBI lineage: Bacteria > Bacillati > Bacillota > Bacilli > Caryophanales > Bacillaceae > Lysinibacillus > Lysinibacillus sp. FJAT-14222. Next base: position 38,659 of record NZ_LIYL01000054.1, read on the forward strand.
ATTTATCCGGAGCTGCCTACACAGCGAGTAGAGGCTTACCTGATTTAGGTATAATTTATTCGAATGAAGTAGCAAATCGCGCTAAAGACATTATTCGAGCTACAAATTTGCCTATGCTAGTGGACATTGATACTGGTTTTGGTGGTGTATTAAATGTTGCACGTACAGCTCGCGAAATGGTAGAGGCAGGGGTTGCAGCCGTGCAGTTAGAAGATCAAAATTTACCGAAAAAATGTGGACATTTGAATGGAAAAACACTTGTTTCTCAAGATGAAATGGTTCAAAAAATAAAAATGATGAAACAAATTGCACCCTCATTAGTCATTATAGCTCGTACAGATGCAAGATCTGTAGAAAGTTTAGAACAGGCGATTACACGAGCAAAGGCTTATGTAATCGCTGGGGCTGATGCTATTTTTCCAGAAGCCCTACAAAATGAAAAAGAGTTTAAACAATTTGCAAGTGAAGTAGAAGCTCCGTTATTAGCAAATATGACTGAATTTGGTCAAACGCCTTATTATACCGCGAAGGAGTTTGAAAAAATGGGCTATGCTATGGTCATTTATCCCGTTACATCAATGAGAGTAGCAGCAAAAGCATATGAACGAGTATTTAAACTGATAAAAAATACAGGAACCCAAAAAGAAGCTATTGAGGATATGCAATCTAGAAAAGAATTATATGAAGCTATTTCCTATTATAGATTCGAAGATTTAGATACTGAGCTAGCTAAAACTATCTTACCTAAAGAGGAAATCAAGGGATAACTCGCATTTTTCTACTTTCATTTCGAATATATCACTCACACTAATTAGCTATTCAGGGAGGGCTAGTATGGATAAAATAGAGGACCAGATGACAACTGAAGAAAGAATGGCTAATCTCTTTTCACCTGAAGACTTCCATGATGAGGAATTGCTCATTGGAAAAACGGCAGAAATGTTCATTAAACAGGAGGTTTCACCTAATATTCCATCTATTGAGCAACACCAGCATGAAGTAACCCGTAAATTATTTCAAAGGGCAGGGAATCTCGGTTTACTTGCCATTGAGGTACCTGAAGCTTATGGGGGACTTGAACTAACTAAGAAAATTTCAGGACTTGTTGCTGAAAAAATGGGTTTTGGTGGCTCATTTAGTGTCTCTTATAATATTCACGTAGGAGTTGGCACATTGCCTTATGTGTATTTTGGAGATGAGCAGCAAAAACAAGAATACTTACCAAAGCTGACATCCGGTGAATGGATTGGGGCCTATGCACTGACAGAATCAGATGCAGGCTCAGATGCTCTTCATCCAAAAACGAATGCTGTCTTGAATGAGGATGGTTCGGCCTGGGTATTGAATGGTGAAAAACAATGGATTACGAATGCGCGGCTGGCTGATGTTTTTGTCGTCTTTGCCAAAACAAACGAAGGAATGACGGCATTCATTGTAGAGCGTACCTTTCAAGGTGTATCTGTAGGACCTGAAGAAGAAAAGATGGGAATTAAAGGATCCTCTACTGCCACACTTATTCTTGAGGACGTAGAAGTGCCAAAGAAAAATATTCTTGGCGATGTTGGGAAAGGCCATAAGGTTGCGATGAATATTCTTAATATGGCACGTCTTAAATTGGCTTTTTCAAACATCGGGACATCAAAGCAGGCACTTCAGCTCGCTGTTAATTACGGGAAAGAACGCAAACAATTCAATACATCTTTAGTCAATTTCACAATGATACAGGAAAAGCTGGCCAACATGGCTATTGCGATTTATGGTGCAGAAAGTGCTGCTTATCGTACAGCGGGAGAAATGGATGATGCCATTGATTCAGCTGATAAAGTTATGCTCGTAAATAAAATATCGGACTTCGCTATGGAATGCGCGCTAAATAAAGTCAATTGCTCAGAAATGCTAGGGAAAATTGTGGATGAAGCGGTTCAAATACATGGCGGATATGGATACATGCAAGATTATGAAGTGGAACGACTATACCGTGACGCAAGAATTAGTCGTATTTTTGAAGGAACAAATGAAATTAATCGATTAACGATTTCCAAAATCTTATTAAACAGATATGCCAAAGCAGCTACTTCAAATAATGCTTCAACAGCTGATCAGCCATTAGAAAGAAATCATCAATACATTCAGCTTTCCAAGTATTTATTACAAATAGCATTAACAGCCATTTCAAATGCGCATATTAATATAGAACATGAACAGGAATATATGCGTCTGCTGGCTGATATGGTCAAGGTTATTTATGTGATGGAATCATCCTTGTTAAGGACGGAAAAGGCAGGAAATGAAAAAATAAAGCGCTTGATGACAGATATATTGTGTGAAGAAGGTTACCGAAGAATGGAAGAGTTTGTAGTCGAAATCATCTCTGCTACAGAAACAACTGAACAAAAACGAAGATTATGGCTGGACGAAATCCGACACTTGTCCATACCGATCTATCAAAATCTCTTTATGTTAAAAAGAGAGATTGCGAAAAATATCATAGATAATCCAAAATCTATTATCTAAAAAATAGATGTAATAAGGAGGAAAAAAATGATAGCTACATTTGCAAATATCAGTAAAGAAGGTTCCATCACAATCGTCAATTTGGATCATCCACCAGCAAATACATTGTCATCAGCATGTATTGAAAATCTACGTTTCATTTTTCAAGAGCTGTCGGTGGATGAAGAAACAAACGCCATTATTCTTACAGGTTCAGGTCGATTTTTCGCAGCAGGTGCGGATATTAAGGAATTTGTTGCTGCCTTCGGAAAGCAAGAGGACGCATTGAAAATGGCCGAAGCAGGACAAGCCTTATGCGACGAAATTGAGTCCATGAAAAAGCCTGTCATTGCTGCCATTAATGGTCCTGCCCTTGGTGGTGGGCTTGAACTTGCATTGGGCTGCCATTTCAGGATTGCTTCAGATAATGCGATTCTAGGCTTACCCGAATTAAAGCTCGGGCTACTGCCAACGTTTGGAGGCACACAGCGGCTTAGCAGAATCACAAGTCAGGCAAAGGCCCTACAATTAATTTTAACAAGCCAACAATTAAGCGCTGACGAGGCACTACAACTTGGCATTATTCAAATGGTAACAGAACCGACAGAGCTTTTAACAACAGCAAAGGCTATTGCTCAATCTTTTATCGAAGGAAAAAGTATGACAAGTGTATCACGTACAATTGAGTGTGTGATTCAAGGAATGAGAGAAGATTTTCAAACAGGGCTTGAAAGGGAGCGCACAAAATTTGCTGAACTGTTTTTAACGGATGATGCCAAAGAAGGGGTTCAGGCATTTATAGAAAAAAGACAACCGCGATTCAAACATTCTTAAAGGAGGTAAAGAGCATGGATAACGAAGTATTATTTTCGGTCAGTGATGGTGGGGTCGCATTTATTACGCTTAATCGCCCAAAAGCTTTAAATTCGCTTTCCTATGAAATGCTAAAGCCTATAGGTGAGAAATTAAAAGAATGGCAAACAAATGACCAAATCCATGTCATCGTTCTAAAAGGTGAAGGTGAGAAAGGATTTTGTGCTGGAGGTGATATCAAAACGCTTTATAAGGCACGTTCTAGTCAGGAAGCGTTTGAAAAAGCCGAAATCTTTTTTGAGGAAGAATATAAGGTTGATATGGCCATCTATCGTTTTCCAAAACCGATTATTGCCTGCCTGGACGGCATAGTTATGGGAGGTGGAGTAGGCTTAACCTATGGTGCAAGCCACCGAATCATTACAGAACGTACTAAATGGGCGATGCCGGAAATGAATATTGGATTCTTTCCAGATGTGGGAGCGGCCCATTTCTTAAATAAAGCTCCTGGATTTATAGGGCGTTACTTAGCCTTAACCGCATCAGTTATCCAGGCTCCAGATGTTCTCTTTGCAAATGCTGCTGATAGTTACATGGATAGTGATAAACTATCTGAATTCCTTGCACGTGTTGAACAGACGGAGTGGCATGGGCTAGATGTAAATGTGATTTTAAATCAGCTCTTAACTGCTTATGCTAGTCATCCAGTAAAGAATGGGAAACTTTCCGCTCTTCAAAACGAGATTGATAAACATTTCTCAAAGGATACGGTGGAAGAGATTTTAGAGTCATTAGAGAAGGATCCAAGCGAATTTGCATCGGAAACAAAGCAACTGCTTCTGTCTAAATCACCATCTTCATTAAAAATTACATTAAAGCAGCTAACAGACGGAAAAGAAAAAACACTAGAAGAATGCTTTGCCACTGATCTTCTATTGGCGAAAAAATTTTTGAGACATGATGACTTTTTTGAAGGTGTACGTTCCGTCGTGATTGATAAGGATCGAAATCCACAGTATATCTATAAAACAGTAGTTGATTTTACAGATGAGGATATAAAAAAGTTTTTTCAAGATAGTGGTGTTAAAGTAAATAAATAATATAAAAAAACGAGTACGGTACTTTTTTTGGTAACCTGTACTCGTTTTAAGTTTTTTTAGCTTTGGAAGGGTGATAATTATCGTTTAAAGTATGTTGAACAATTATTTTAATGAAACAAAGGGATATTTTGGCTTTTATAGACAACCTATCAAATTGTTAATGAGAAGTGAAACTATTGGAAGTTACGCAAGAACAAAAGTCGTTATTCGGTAGAATTGGGTATCTCTGTTTACCAGCTAATAATATCGATGAAACAATTGAATGGTACCAAAATAAGCTTGGATTTAAGCTTAAAGTACCAGGTTTCAGGATGATAGTGGTTATGTAGCCGTATTAACTTAGTATCTTAACACTACTTGTCCAAAAATAATCAAACAACCTGAATAGTTTTTAAGTCAGTACAATTAGTACTGGCTTTTTTATACGTATAGTGATTGGAAGTAGGGGGAGTATGAAATGATTTTCCTAGAAGCAAAAGAACGAAAAAAAGGCATCTCATCCATAGATGAGACACCTTTTCTTGAAATTATTGAGCTACTCGTTGGATAAAGGCATCTAAATGTACTAGTGTGACATTGTCGTTCACCCCGAAAGTATTGTCACCTTTACCAACCGTAATTTTATTGGAAGCGAGAATGGATACATAATTGTAAGCCCAATGCGTACTTGGAACATCAACGAATTGTAGTGCTGCTCCTTGTTGTTTTAAATGGAATGCTTCCACTAAAACTTTCGATAATTGACCACGTGTCATCGGAGAACCTGGATTGAATTTTCCATTTTCATCCCCCGTAAAAACGCCGATTTTTTTTAGTGCTTCCGCTGCACCCGCATATTTAGACGCTGGTGTTATATCAGGAAAACTTGAATTGGTGTTACTAGTATCTAAATTTAACTGCTTAGCTAGTTTAAGAGCTACCTCTCCACGCGATGCATAAACGCTAAAGTCGATTTCAGCATCTTTTACTTCTCCTTCAGTGAAGTTTGCTATGCGTTTTGCCCCTACGTAACGAGATCCCCAGTAATAGGGATCATTGATTTTATCGATTTTAACCCCAGAACTTGTAGTAGCTGAAATAAAATTGCTGTCCCCTATGTATATGCCAACATGGGAAATACCGCTTCCCGAAGTATTAAAAAATACAAGATCACCAGTCTTCAACTGATCTTTAGCAATCGAAGTACCTTGCTGATATTGAGCTGTAGATGTACGTTCTAGTGAAATCCCTAACTTAGAAAATACGATTTGTGTATATGCTGAACAATCTACACCTGTCTTAATATCTGTTCCTCCATATTGATAAGGAACACCTATATATGCTTTTGCTGTATTTGTTATATCTGCTATTGTTGCCGCTTTCGCTTCATGAACACCCATGCCTGTGAAGAACATAAACGATGCGAAAATAGGTAGTAACCATTTTTTCTTCAATTAAATCTTACTCCTTTCAAAAAGCTTTCGCCTTTTAATAAAGTAAGAATAGCATGAAACAAGCATGAGTTATTTTTCAATCATATTACCGACATATTACCGATTACCGTTAATCAGCAAAATTGAAATCTTAATTTTAAATGTGTAAAACTTCTGCAATAATCATGGGCAATTTTACTAAAAAAAATTTAAATAATTGGATATAGAGGAGTTAAAAGGGGTAATTAAGAGGTTTCATCCAATTGAAAAACCGTTATTTATTTTTAAGTGATTCCCTTTTATAAACAGAAGAAGGAACAAATAGGTAATAGAGGAATACACGAAAGTAGATATTCTTAATAACAATATAGATATTTTTGAGCAGAAAGAATATATTAATATCTCTGATGTAGAACGGAACCTTTATTCGAATAAGTAATTTTTGCTATTCGTTTACGATTCAGCAATTCTAATACAATACCATACTACTATATTTCGACAAAATATTTTCATGGTATAATATCCCTAAAAAGGAGTGGTTTTTTTGGGAAATCGAAATTATTTTAAAGTCATAAAATTTCTAGTATGTTTATCTGTTAGTTTATATATCATACATTATCCGATTATTTCCTTTGCTGAAACACTTGATACCCATTTAACTAGTGAAAAAAGCAAATCTACTGACATTGATACGGGTATTGCAAACTTGAACTACAATAGCAACGAAGTTTTAGCAGTGAAAGGAGATAAGATAGAACGTTTTGTTCCAAGAGAAGGTATAAACTCAAAAGATAAATTTATAGTTGTTGAACGAAACAAAAAATCACTTACAACTTCACCAGTAGATATTTCAATTATCGATTCTATGGCGAATCGTACCTATCCAGGAGCGTTACAACTTGCAAATCAAGCTTTTGTAGACAATCAACCTAGTTTATTGGTGGCCAAAAGAAAACCGCTAAATATAAGCATAGATTTACCTGGCATGAAAAGAGAAAATACAACGACCGTGGATAATCCTACATATGGTAATGTATCTGGTGCAATAGATGAGCTAGTATCTACTTGGAGTGATAAATACTCAACAACCCATACTTTACCTGCAAGACTACAATATTCAGAATCTATGGTTTACAGCAAATCTCAAATAGCAAGCACCCTAAATGTGAATGCCAAAGTTCTGGACAATTCACTGGGAATTGACTTTAATGCGATTGCAAATGGAGAGAAAAAAGTGATGGTTGCGGCGTATAAACAAATATTTTATACCGTAAGTGCAGAACTACCTAACAATCCATCAGACCTTTTTGATGATAGCGTTTCGTTTGAAGAGTTAACTCGTAAAGGAGTAAGTAATGAGGCTCCTCCCGTTATGGTGTCAAATGTAGCTTATGGCAGAACAATTTATGTGAAATTAGAAACAAGCTCTAAGAGCAAGGATGTACAAGCTGCATTTAAAGCCTTACTGAACAATGTTAATACGAATGTAGAAACGAGTGGACAGTATAAAGATATTTTTGAAGAAAGTTCCTTTACTGCTGTAGTATTAGGCGGAGATTCACAACAGCATAACCAGGTTGTCTCAAAAGATTTTAATGATATTAGAAAAATAATTAAAGATAATGCAGAATTTAGTCTTAAAAATCCAGCATACCCAATTTCATATACAAGTGTTTTCTTAAAGGATAATTCAATTGCTGCTGTTCATAACAATACAGATTATATCGAGACAACATCTACAGAATACACTAAAGGCAGCATCATCCTGGATCATTACGGGGCATATGTTGCTCAATTTGAAGTAGCCTGGGATGAATTCTCATATGATGAAAATGGAGAAGAAGTGCTATCTCATAAAACTTGGAACGGAAACTGGAAAGACAAAACAGCTCATTTCTCTACAGTAATACCTCTTCCGCCTAATTCAAAAAATATAAGAATTTATGCAAGAGAATGTACAGGTCTTGCATGGGATTGGTGGAGAACAATTATTGATGAATACAATGTTCCATTATCTAATGAAATAAAAGTTTCAATTGGAGGAACTACATTATACCCAACAGGTACTATTAATTAGGTACCTTTCATGATTAGAATGTAAATCCAATCTAAGCTAGGGCTTGAAGCGGGTGAATGGTCAAACTAAGTATTAAAATAAAGATCAAAGTACGATCATCCATTCTGGATAAACAAACGGCTGAGACTCTTGTTATACAAGAACTCAGCCGTTTCTATTTTCACAAACATCTCTCCGAATAGAAAGAACACCACCAAAGACTGCACCAAGTGTTGTAGGAAGAAATTCCACCTTTACGACATAATATGGAAATTATTTTGTAACTTAGTTTAAACGAGTTCGTCGAATGGTAAAGGGGGATGTGCATGAAGAAATATTTTTTATATGTAGTAGCTCTTTTAGGACTTACTATGATAACGGGGTGTTCAAATAATGATGGATTGTCCGGAAAAGAGCCACCTAAAGCCTTTATAGAGATAGAAAATAAAAAATTTGAAACTACACTCGGTACTTATTGTTGGCAAGATCGATGCGTTGATACTGCTGGACCAGTTGAACTTTTAGAAGGCCAAAAGCCTATAAAAGTTAAATCAGGTGAAAACATAACGCTTGTATTGGACTATGAAAAAAAACCGAATGAATTTCATGTTGCTCAAATAAGTGGTAACAAGGATACTGAGGTCGTGGTCAAAGACAATCGTTTTACTGCACCTACACAACGTGGCGTATATTATTATTCTTATGGCGTTTGGTGGATGGATGAAAAGGAAGCGAATGTATCTAATGGCGACGCTTTCTATGCCTTTGTTTTAAAAGTAGAATAGCTATTACATTATAAAGCGCGATATGGATCAACTACAAGTGAAAAAGTTGTGGATATTGTTTTTCTTTGTGAATAGAATGGGGGAAGCGATGAGCTCGAAGCGGTGTTATGGTTAATTACTGAAGTACTATTAAGCCACCTCCATTCGCCAAAATATTTAAAGGAAAGTATTAAACATGCGGAGGCGTTGATTCAAATTCATTTGTCATCAGTGCTTTAAATTTATCATAGTAGTAAAGTAGTTATACATAAATGGGGGGCTTTGTATGAAAAAAAGGATATATATTGTAAGACACTGTGAAGCACAGGGGCAACCTCCGGAGTCACAACTTACCGAAAAAGGATTGATACAAGCAAAATATTTATCTGAATTTTTCTCAAATAGTAAAATTGACCGAATAATATCAAGTCCTTTTTTACGTGCAATTCAATCAGTAGAACCGATTAGTGAGGAAACAAACATAAACATAGAGATTGATGAACGATTATCAGAACGTACACTAAGTACTACGGATTTACCTGACTGGCTTGAAAAACTTAAAGCAACATTCAATGATTTGGAGCTGAAATTTCAAGGTGGAGAGTCAAGTAAAGAAGCTATGAACCGAATAGTAACAGTTGTAGATGAAGTTTTTAAAAGTGAATCTGAAAACACAATAATCGTTACTCATGGAAATTTAATGTCTCTGCTACTAAAAAATTATGATAACAGTTTTGATTTTGATTGTTGGAAGAATCTTAGTAATCCTGATGTGTTTGTATTATGTAACACAAACAATGAAGTATATAAGAAACGTTTATGGCAAGAAGAACTAATAGAAAAATAATCAATTTTCTTAAATAAGAGGACGTCTTCTGGAATACCCCAACACATTTAAACGATTAGATCTTGTTAGGGTAAAGAAATGACTGTGAAAATTTCTACTTAAACTATAGAGTACTTTAGTTAAATTTCAATTCACGAAATATCAAAACAAAAAAGCAGATTTATTCTACACGTTTTGTAGATTAAATCTGCCTTTTGTTTTAATAGCAACAATCTTTGGGAAAACAATCTTTTATTTTTATAGTAAAAAGCTTTTATAAGGACGACTGTAGCCAAGCTCGAAATTCCGACTTTGCCTACAGTCTAAGAAGCAATTTACAGTGAATCATTTTCAGAGTACCTATAGCTTTCGAACCGCTTTTCTTTTCTGTTCGATTTTTCTAAATACCAAAGAAACCATTGTAAGTACAAAATAAAGTATGACAAAATTTAGAATTACACTATTATCACTTTTATTCGCTATATAAACGTATAGCCCTACCACCAACGCAAAAATTAATGGTTTGTAAATTGAATTCAAAATCAATCCACCTTTTCTTAATTTTACAATATTTCCTTGGATAGATTGTTTTTAAAATAATATGTTAAATGTTGATATGTAATAAATTAACATATTGAACACAAAATTGGAAAGGATGATTTTTTCGAATGCAGAGGGACCCTGGCAATATAAACTGGCACCTATGTCAAGGACTGTAGCAATAATTATCAAAGCAAGGAAATATGAACCCGTTTATGAACAACAATAATTTTGCTTCGATTGTGAACGACTTTAAAGGTTCATCTAGTTGGGGTGAAACGTCTATTTTAGGGCAACCCTTAAATTTGATTAATTTGGTCTAAGGCAACTTATTTTTACTCCCGAATTTTATTTAGTAATGGTAAAAAAGGTTGCTGTAGACCCACTCGATATTCGTCTGCTATCATAGTTGAGTATTAATTGAAGGAAGAAGAGTAATGAGTATTTGAGGATAATTCTTCCCGCATTTTTTATGGATAAAACTCTTACTCGGAGGAGATATAAATGGTTAGTGAGAGAGAACAAATTAGCAAAAAAGTTGCATGGATTGCACTTATATCCAACCTAATTCTTATGGTAGGTAAAATCTTCTTTGGTCTTTTTGGGGATAGTGAGGCTGTTTTTGCAGATGGGATTCACTCTGGAGCAGATGTAGTAGCTTCGATTGCTGTGCTAGCAGTAGTTGGTATCTCAAATAAACCACCTGATAAGGATCATCCATTTGGGCATGGTAAGGCGGAGGTTATTAGTGAAGCAATCGTTGGAATTATTTTAATAATAGTTTCACTATATATTTTAGTAGAAGCAATTTTAGCATTTTTTGAAAAACCCAGTGTACCACAGTACAGTGCATTGATTGCAGCTATAATTTCTTACATAGCAAAAGAAATATTATATAGATACTCCATAAAACAAGGAAAAAAATGGAACAGCAAGGCTATTATAGCGATTGCGTTAGATCATAAAGGTGATATTGTTGCTTCCCTTGCCGCATTCATTGGAGTCCTCTTAGCGATTATAGGAAATGCAATTGGATGGACATTTTTGCTATACGCTGATGCTATTGCGAGTGCTTTAGTAGCTTATTTTATTTTTAGAATCGCAATGGAATTAGTTAAACCTTCTGTGGATGTTTTAATGGAAAAAAGTGTAGACCAGGAACTTTTAGACGACTATGAATCTACTATTCATGAGTTTAATCAAGTGCAACGAATAGACAAAATTCGTGCAAGAGAACATGGTCATTATAAGCTTCTAGACATTCGTCTATCACTAAATCATAATTTAACAATTAAACAAGGACATGATATAGCTCGTGAGATAAAAAATGAACTATTAAATAAATACCCAGACGTAGGGGAAGTCCTAATCCATATAAATCCTTACTTTATAGAACCTAATCAAGAGTAGTAGTACCATTTTACGCAGCTTGTACTGGTGGCGCTAATATCGATGCCATTATTACTTGTTTTGAAAGACATTTGTGTTCTTTTATTGCTTAAATTGAATCATGTATTTTGATAAAAACAAGAAGCCTTCGAATAATTTTATTAAAAGTCAAGATTTTAAGTGATGCACTTAATGTATCAGTATCCTTTATACAATGTGTAACATTATAATAAGTTATTTTAAAGCTGAACTAAACACAAAAATTAGTTCAGCTTTTTTATTTGTGTTTAAGGGAATGATATGAAAGTATAATATAAGTTAGATGTTAAGTTATATCTTCTTCAACTTAACGGGGCAAGATAGTTGAAGAAGTAGAATTAGATTAGACCTTTGGACGATTCCCAAATTCCAGAAAATTGATATTATTAAAAATAATATAGTAAAAGGGGTGTCACTTTTGATAATAGGTTTATATGAAGCGCATTTACCAGTAAGTAACCTGAAAAAATCTATTGAATTTTATACAGATCTTGGTTTAGAGTTTGACCACAGTGTTGAGGATAAAATAGCTTTTTTGTGGATTGAAAAAGATAAAAGTTGGTTGGGATTATGGGAAACCGATAAAGTAGAAATTGAATATCATCCTTCAATTAGACATATAGCTTTTCAAGTCTCGTTGGAAGGATTGAAAAATTCAGTTAGTTGGCTTAAACATAAGGGATATGAACCAAGAGAAGCATTTGGTTTTGAGCCTCTTGAACCCTTTGTTATGGCTCATAATGGTTATGCTCACGCCAAAATACATTTTAATGATCCAGATGGAAATAGTTTAGAGTTTATTTGTAAACTTGAAAATCCTAAGAAAATTACAAAACGTATGTACTTAAGTGAGTGGGAGCAACTAATTATGGATAGCTAGAAAAATATTTATTGAGCTAACGGAGTGCTTTACTTCAAGATGAGATTCCACAGAGACCCCATCTTTTTCTTATTCAACTAACGAGGCAGGTTAACGCAAAAAGGTTTAAACTAGAGGTATTGAGTGGCATACTGGCCCTTATTTATTGCGTTGGGAATTTAAGCGTGATTTTGAAGACTTAGAAATTATTATTACAGAAGTTCAAAATCCTATTGCAGATAGAAAAATGAATCCTAATTTGCCTAAAACGGTATTAAAGACGAAATGCAACTTTGATGAATTTGTACTATGTGTAGTAAAAGAATTGGACCGAATTATTAAACAAAGGGGAATTTTAGGATACCGTCAAGAATGGCAAAGTTCCACATTTCCAGTCGATGGATTTCTTGCTTTGAAATATGCTTGTCTTTATAAAAAACCTTTTGAAATTACAAAGAAGGACAGTGGCACATCTCTTGATGAGGAACTTAATTTGTTGAATAAAAATATTGATGAAATGTAGAGTTAGAAAAGTTTGTGAAGAATTGTTCTTAAACAAACGGGTGCTTTAGTAAGGTAGCCTTGCGATTACGAGAAAAGAAAGACTGTAAACAAGGTTTGCGTTGTTTACAATCTGCTATGATCTTATTAATGAGTATTCAAATTCAATAATTTTCTTGTTTAATGTGTATGCTTTTTATTGCATCAATTCGTTCTTTTTGGTGATCAGATAATTGGTCAAAAGGAACGCCACTAAATGCATGGATAAACGGATCTTCTACATCTGTAGTAATGCCACTCAATTCCTCAACTATTACGTGAGAACAAAACGGTACATTTGCTGTACTATAGCCACCTTCATGCACAGCAACCAATTTTCCTCCACAGTTAGATTCAGCTAGTTGCATCATAAATTTCGTCATTTTTCTATAGCCCTCTGCAGATACCATCATTCTCCCTAATGGATCAAAAATACTTGCATCTTGTCCTGCAAATATGGAGTTTGCAATCAATTTTAGTTTTAACAAGTAAATTTCCGTAACATGGAACTTAGTTTTTTGTAAGTGTTAGGGGACCATGTTGACAATCTAATATTTTTTTATTATTATTTTAAAAACGTTAAGGAATCAATATAATATCGTATAACCCCAATAATATGGTTTGGGGGTCTCTACCAGGAACCGAAATTCCTGATTACGAAGAAAGTACAAATCTTGTATTTTCTTTGTAGTCAGGAATTTTTTTGTATTTTAATCTAAAAATTTAATTCAGGAGGTCAAAAAAATGAACTTTTTAGCATTACCCAAAATTGAACTTCACTGTCATTTGGATGGAAGCTTAAGAGCTGAAACTATTATCGATATTGCACAAAAGGAAGAAATTCAGCTACCCTCTTTTGATAAGGATGAGCTGCAAAAGGAGCTGATTGCTCCGTTAGAATGTGAATCTCTTGATGAGTATTTAAAAAGATTTGCTCTTCCTAATTTGGTCATGCAGTCCAAGGAGAACTTAAGAAGAATTACTTTCGAGCTATTTGAGGATGCAACAAGAGAAAATGTGAAATATTTAGAAGTCAGATTTGCCCCGTTACTTCACACATTACAAGGTCTTGGTGTTGAAGAAGTTATTCAATCTGTTATAGAGGGGATGAGGGACGCTGAAAGTCGTTACGAAATAAAGGGAAATATAATCCTGTCTTGCATGAGGACAATGTCTGCAGAAAGTGCATTTGAGGTAGTTGAAAAGGGGAAAAAGTTCCTTGGAAATGGTGTAGTGGCAATTGACCTATGTGCATCCGAAGAAGAAAGCTTTTGTAAAAAATTCGTAGATCCGATCGCATTAGCCAAAAAATATGGCTACAGAGTCACTATCCATGCCGGTGAAACGGGAATTGGTAAAAACGTTCTAGAGGCTGTTGAAATGTTAGGTGCTGAAAGAATAGGACATGGAGTATTTATTAAAGATTGTGCCGAGGCTTATAAAATTGTGAAAGAAAGACAGGTAGTGCTTGAAATGTGTCCAACAAGTAATGTCCAAACGAAAGCTGTTCATAATTATTCGGAACATCCGATTTATAAGTTTCATAAAGATGGAATAAAAGTGACATTTAATACAGATAACCGAACAGTATCAGATACTACAATGGCAAAAGAAATCCATTTAGTTAACAACGAATTTAATCTAAGTGAAGAAGATTATCGACAAATTTATTTAAATAGTGTAGAAGCATCCTTTGCGGATCAAGAAACTAAAGAATGGTGCTTGGCACAATATTAAAGAAAATTAAACTTAGCAACGTAAAACTAATCTTTTGTAAAATTAGCAGAATGTGAAGAAATATACGTAAAGTAACGGGTGGCGTTTGTTGAATAAGAAATAAAACAACTTATTATTCAGTTTGTCTAGAAAATTGGATAGTTTTACTATACGACATAATATCTCTTACATTGAGGGGATGGAGTTCCAATTTTGTAAAATCGACGAGCAACATGTACTTGGATTATGTTTAGTTCCTATGCAGAGTAAACATGTGGAGAAATCTGGATTAAGTGAATTAGTCGATCGCATTAAAAATATTGTATAGACCTCCCTCTATAAATGTTGATATATCAACGGTTTGACCCGTTTTTAAGAGTGATAAAAAATTTTTTTATCACAACTT
>NZ_LIYL01000060.1:0-4075 GCF_001278875.1 Lysinibacillus sp. FJAT-14222
CATCTGTGGAGAGCTTTGTAACGCTTCTCTTAAGTATATAAGAACCCCACTGCTTTAGCTGTGGGAGTAGTCAGTTTCTCCAGTAAAGGCACTTAAAATATCTGTAATATGAACAGGATAGAAATTTGCCTTACATTCCCCAGCTGTTGCCTTGGCTATAAATGTTTTTCCACATCCAGATGGGCCATAGAGAAGAACGCCACCGCCTACCTTTTTTCGAAATTTAGCGAACAAGCATAGATTACTAACTTGGTAGCTTCTTGTCCTGTCTACATCATTGCTTGTTAAACTAGGTTCATAAAGATTTTCCATACTCTGATCAAGCTCCCTAATTTCCCATTAATATCCTAGTAATAGTTTTATTATGCATTATATCCCTCTAAACTGGAAAATGCTTCTTTTCCTATTAATATAAAACAGTACATAGTACTATTTAAATGCTTAGAAGGTGTATTGTTTAGGTTATTTATTAATTTTAGTGTGAATTCAAAGTAAATTAAAAATCTATGTAGTATAAAAATCAAAATATTATTATTTTTAGTATTGAAATGGGGAGGAAATACACTTTTTAGAAATATTCTATAAAACGAAGAAAATATTAAAAATCTAGCCGATATAATTTAATAGATGATAGAGGAGGTATGAAATTTGAATAAAAAAATATTTTTCACAGCTGCAGCAGCTATACCAGCAGCCCTTATTGTACCAACAGTTGCAGGAGCGGCGGGAGCCGATACAGTTTCAGTCTCAGGACAAAATATAGTAAATGAAACTTTAAAAGCTTCTATTGAAAACTTACCTGCAAATT
This sequence comes from Lysinibacillus sp. FJAT-14222, assembly GCF_001278875.1. Classification (NCBI taxonomy): domain Bacteria; kingdom Bacillati; phylum Bacillota; class Bacilli; order Caryophanales; family Bacillaceae; genus Lysinibacillus; species Lysinibacillus sp. FJAT-14222. The sequence continues at coordinate 809 of NZ_LIYL01000060.1, forward strand.
CGATTGTAAATGGTTATCAGTGGTACTATGTAGATAATACTAAAGATACAACGAATAAACCAATCTCTGGTGCAACATCAGCATCATTTACAATACCAGTTGAAGCGGCTGGCAAAACAATTTTCGTGGAAGCGACTACAACGAAAGATGAAAAGTATAAGAGTGAACCTCGTACTATCAATGAACTGCAACTTTCAATAACTGCACCAAAAATTGAAAGTAGTTCAAGTTATGCAGTACCAGGTGAATCGGTAATAGTAGCCGGCGCAAATGTGACCGATAAAGCAGGGGCAAAGTTACAAAGTAGTCAAATTACATATAGCTATCAATGGTTTTATAAAGTGGGTGATTCCTTCACTATTATTGATGGAGCTACTAGCAGCACATATACAATTCCCAAAGATGCATTAGACAAAGGCATGAAAGATATTATAGTTAAAGCGAAGGCAAAGGTAGGAACTTCTTTTGTAGAATCTGATGTTTCTGATGTGATAACAGTATCTAAAGAGCCAATTGATTCTATGATTAAAGAAATTAAAACGCTACTAATAAATGACAACAAATATAATGTAACAAGTCTAGAAGCTTTTAAGGCAGAAGTAACTGCATTAGAAAGTAAATATGAGGCACTATCATCTCCGGCAAAGGCGAATGTGACAAATTATAATGTATTAAAGAGAGCAATTGCTGATGTAGACGTATTAAGCAAGTTAAATGAGAAAGTGGATAAGGTTAATGAGGTTAATGAAAAAGACCTACCAAACTATTTAAAAGAAATTGATGAGGCTTATGATAAGTTGGATTTATTACAACGCAGCTTAGATATAAATGATGCCTTATATAATAGTATTAAGAACATTTTAAAAGATCCAACAGATATCGAAGAATTTACTGAAGTTAGAAGACTAAATCAGGAAATTGTTGCATTATTAACTTATGAAAATTCCTTTGTTAAGTACGTACCTACTAGCATTGAATCTTTACAAACAGCAGTTGAAACAATTGAAAAGGATATAGCAAAATTATCTCAAAATTACCGAGCAACTGTTCAAAATCAAACAATTTTAAGTGATGCCAAGCAGGACATTAAAAAAGCTGAACAATTTATTAAACTTTTTGAAAAGCTGTCATCGAATAATTCACCTAGCAAACAGGTGACTACAGCAAAATCAATACGTTCGTCTTATGAAAAGCTTACTTATAAACAATTACAACTAGTGCCAGAAAAATATGTTAATAGATTACTTGAAGCAGAAAACGCAGAAGATAGTCAAATAGACAGATTAAATATCGAGATAGAAAGCTATGTAGGCGATGTGGATGACAGTTACCCAATAGATCCGTCAGTAAATTCTTGGCAGGGCCATGTCAACAATGTAAATCGTATTATTAATGAATATAAGGGCTTAACGAAAACTTCAGTGGCTAAAATTGTCGGATATGAAAGCATTGTAACCTTGCAAAAGGATTTTAAAACAGCTGAAAAAATTATTAAGGACATGGATGCCTATCAAAAGCTTTCAGAAACGCCAGGGGTAGCTGAAAGTAAGCTGAAATCTAGCTATACCAATATATTGAAAGCTTATAATAAGTTAACTAGTCTACAACAATCACTTGTTTATAATGCAAACGATTTTTTATTAAATACACCAAATATTACAGTTGATGTAAATGGTAAGGAACCTGCTGATAAAGCTGCTGCAGTAGCTTTGAAGGCTGACGTTGCAAAGTTTTCTGACGTAACAAAATATTCATTTGCACAGTTTGAAACTGCTGTTAATGCAGCGACGGCAACATATAAAAACCTATCTTCCTCTGCAAGAAAGTATGTAACAAACTATTATTTATTAACAGCTGCTAGTAAAGATCTCTCTGGTGTTAAGTCATTCCATAAAAAAGTGCAAACTGCACGAGAGGAAACAGATGCTACGAAACAAGCAAAAAAAATTCAAACAGTACAAACAGCTTATGCTAAGCTACCTGCAAATCAACAGCATTTAGCTAAACAGCAATATGAAGATTTGCTCAATAATCGTTTAGTAGATGGGAATGCACCAGACATTACAAAATTAAATAATGAAATTGCAACCATTGTTTCAAATGATACTTATACAGTTTCAATGGAAAAAATTAAGGAACTTTCAACTCAATATAATAAGTTGAGCTCTAGTGATAAAAAACGTATTACGAATGCTTCCATCTTAACAACAGCGGTTTCTGATGTGAAAAAAGTAGAATCATTTATCAAGACGTATGAAAAATCATTTAATAGTAACCCAGCAACTGTTATCAAAGCTTTTGCTAAGCTTACATCCAAACAAATGAGTTTAGTAAGTCCAGAAATACGACAATCTATTATTGATAAAGATAAAGATCAACAACAATCTAACGAAAATGCTTTAAAGTTAGTAGAATCCATTAATTCATTGCTTGTAAATGGTGAATATATTGATGACTTGGAGACTAAAGTCAAAGAAATTCGTACAGCATATGATGATCTTGGTGCTTCTGAAAAGAGCGTCGTGAAAAATTATTCTAAGCTAACACAGGCCGAGAGTGACTTGAAGAAGGTAGCCGATGTTCATGCTCTTTACGTACCTTCGACAGAGGGTAATGAAACGGCTCGGAAAGCTTGGCAAACTGCCTATGGTAAGCTCTCGAAAAAATTAGAAATTCTATATAAGAAAATGTATGCAAACGATTTATAAAAAAAATATTTAAAGCCAAACCCCGAATAACGAAATTTATTCGGGGTTTTAGTGTTGAAAAACTATTGTGTCAATGAAGTTCAGGTGTTCTAATAAATAGCTCTTTTGCAAAACGAATTGTTGATTTCCGTTCCGACTGAGCGCTTTGTTGCTGCCGCTACGCTTTCGCACAGACAAAACCCAGTTGCTGCCGCTACGTTAGCACTACGCTTTCGCACAGAAAACATCCGCTTCGCTGCAGGGTCTCGGGCCAACACGACGTTGGTCACGAAGGCGTTATCACAGGATGTGATGGTTTTAGCCTTCGTTCCTCTACCGCTGATCCCCAAGGAGTCGCCCAGTCCCCACTCCAATCAACAATTCATGTAGTATGTATCTTCTGGCAGATCATTCTAATTTATAGTGAAGAAACAAAACTTCAGCAAAATGTGTTTTGTGGGAAAGTAAACCGGCAGCAGCAAGGTTTTTTCACTGTGCGAAAGCGAAGCGACAGCAGCAAGGTTTTTTCACTGTGCGAAAGCGAAGCGACAGCAACAAGGTTTTTTCACTGTGCGAAAGC
>NZ_LIYL01000060.1:4336-53126 GCF_001278875.1 Lysinibacillus sp. FJAT-14222
CAGCAACAAGGTTTTTTCACTGTGCGAAAGCGAAGCGACAGCAACAAGGTTTTTTCACTGTGCGACAGCAACATAAGTGGAGGAGCTCGCCATTCCTTAACCATTTTGTTTTTCGGTAGAAAAAGCCTATTGGTTAAATTTATCTTTTTCATTTGTGTAGAATATCAAATCTTCGATATACTATTGATAGGTAATCTGTATAACAATTGAGAATTTTTTGTCATAACTAGAGTAGTTTGACATAGAAGGTAGGAACTAAAGATGTATAAAATAGGTGTTGTTGGCCCAGTAAAATCCGTAGAACGAATTATCGAGTTAGCATATGAAATCGAACAGGATATGGAGTTTATTCCGTATATTTATTCTTTTGCTACAGAAACAAAAAATATTGTAGAAACTCATAATCAAGATGTTGATTTTTGGCTATTTTCGGGATACATACCTTATAAAATTGCTAGTCAGACAAAAATTTCACAGGATAAGCTTGCACATATAATCTTTTCTGAGTCAGCCGTCTATAAAGGCTTTTTAGAGCAATCCTATAAAATGAAAAAATTCATCGAAAGTGTAAGTATTGATTTTATCTCATCACCTGCACAAATGGTCTCAGAAGGTTTGACTGAGATAGAGAAAAATGTAAAGAAAATGTATGTAAAAGAATTTGATGCGGCCATTGATCCGAAAGAATTATTTGATTTTCATTATGAGCTGTGGCAAGAAGGGAAGATCGACTTTGCGTTTACATGTTATCCGTCCGTTGATGAAGAGCTGAAAAAAATGGGGGTTCCCTCCTATTGGGTATCGCCTACAAAAACGGAAATTTACCATACAGTTCAGCTATTTACCGAAAAAATTAAAACGTCGTATTATAAAGAAACGCAAATTGGTGCTGTCATGCTCGAAATAAAAGATTTTGATTCATTGAAGGAAAGAATGAAGCAAGGATATCGTATTCAATATCTAGAATTACGCGTGAAGGAAAATTTACTGCAATTATGCGAACAGATTGATGGCTCCTTAATTGAAGAGGGTAATGGGAGATATACAATTTTCAGTACGAGGGGAGCGATTGAAGGGCAAATTCACTTCATCAAGGAAAAAATGTATCAGCTGTCCATTGAAATGGAGGCGAAGGTCACAGCAGGAATAGGTTTTGCGCAAACGGTATTTAATGCTGAATTAAATGCGCATAGAGCGTTACGTCAAACGAAGGGAAATGAATCGATTGATATTGTCATGATTCAAGATGATGGCACAATTATTGAATCTGTCGGTAATAGCGAGGAGCTAACATATTCCTATAGAGCCGATGATCCTAATATCCTTGAAAAACTTAAAAAAGGCAATGTTAGCATTAAAGCCTACACAAGAATACAAGCGCTTGTTCAAAAAATGAGCTGGAAGCATTTTACGACAAAGGATTTAGCCTCACAGCTTCAAATGAGTGAACGAAATGCGCAGCGTATTGTAGCAGATTTATGTAGTGTAGGCTTAGCGGAAATTTGTGGAGAAGAATTACAGCATACTCGTGGTAGACCGATAAAAATGTATCAGCTCGTAATGTAGTGTCAAGTCTATTAAATATAAAAATGTCCCAAACCAATTAATGGTTTTTGGGACATTTTTTGTTTTGTTGATGGCTTGTGAAAGTAAAAAACTACAAAAAATTTTTAGCTATTTTTCGATTCAAAAAATGTAGATGCATCAACGTTCCCTATTTTCTAAAAGATAATTTAGACCCTTTTTTTATCCGATTGTCTATTAGAAATTTTCAAAAAAATATTGTCATTTCATAAAAAGTCTATTATTATACGAATATATAACGAAAATGTCGCTATATAGAGGAAGTTGATTTTAAATAGATAGGGAGAGATGGAAAAACAGTATGTAGAGGTTGCAAAAGATATTGAAATAGAAAGAATAAGAGTCTGAGTTGTCATAATATTTTGATGTCGATCGAGCTTTTCATCTTATTACTATCAATTGCAGCGATATAGTTTTGTGTTCGTAAAACATGGGAGGGATGTTAATGACAACGAATGAAGTAACAAAAAAAAACAGAAATTTAATCCTGGTACTCTTATTTTTAGGATGGTCATTAGGAAATCTAGATCGTTACATCATGAACTATGCAGTAGTATCGATTACTGGTGATTTAAATTTAGATGCTTCTTCTACTGGTATTATTTTAAGCTCCTTCTTTTTAGGCTATGCGATTATGCAAATACCTGGTGGGTGGCTAGCTGATAAATTTGGTGCTAAAAAAATCTTACTTTTTTCAGTAATTATGTGGTCAATATTCACAGGTTTAACAGCCATAGCTTGGTCTTTAGTTGCAATGATTATCATTCGTTTTTTATTTGGTATTGGGGAAGGTGGGTTCCAACCATCTAGCTCTAAAATTATTGCGACGGTTTTCCCGAGGGAAGAAAGAGGGCGAGCAATGTCAATCATGCTTTCCTCTGGAGGTATCGTGTCGTTAATCGTACCTTTACTCGCAGCTTATTTGTTAGGAACAATTGGTTGGCGCACAATGTTTGTTGTAATTGGTGCTATCGGTGCTATTATCGCATTTTTATATTGGAAATATATCAAACTTCCACAAGATGAAGCGGTGGGAAATAGTGATAGTAAAGAGAACTCTTCAACTAAAGTAAATTTTAAGGAGCTATTTAAGACGCCACTTATGTGGAATTTGATTATTGCTTATTTCTGTATTTATGCAGTGAATTGGGGATTAGTATCTTGGATTCCTACCTATCTTCAGAAAAATCGTGGACTCGATTTAATGTCGATTGGTTGGGCACAAACAATTCCAGCCATCACTACTATTATTGGTGTCTATGGTAGCGGATACATCATTGATAAGCTTCCACAAGGAAAGGATAAAGTGCTAGGTGCGATTTCTTGTGCAGCTATCGGTATTTTATTGTATTTAATGTTTACAGCGGAATCCGTAACAATGTTCATAGGGTACCAAACTATTGTTTCATTATTTATTGCATTTGTTATTACGTTATTACCAGCAATCGTATTAAAGAAATTACCATCTTCCATTACAGGTTCAGCGATGGGGATTGTTAATACAGGTGGACAATTAGCAGGCTTTGTTACACCTATGGCTATCGGATTTATGGTAGATGCTTTTAACGGATCCTTTGATGCAGCCTTTTGGATGTTAATTGGATTTGCAATAATTTGTATCATTGCACTATTAACGTTAAATGATCAAAAAGGAACATTGTTGAATTCATAATCAGGTAATTGGAGGGATAAAAATGAGTTTTCATGAAAAAATTTCGTCATTAATTGAAGCAAAAAGAGATGTAAGCATTGCATTAAGTGATGCAATTTGGGCTGTACCTGAACTTCATTTTCAAGAAAAAAAATCTGTTCAGTATATGAAGGCAGCTTTAGAAAAAGAAGGCTTTGCAACAGAACTTGGAATTGCAGGGCTTGATACAGCACTAGTTGGAACATATGGTTCTGGAAAGCCTGTTATTGCTTTTCTTGGTGAGTATGATGCCTTACCAGGATTAAGTCAAAAAGGTGGAGCTACTCAATGTGAACCGCTAGAGGATAGCGGGAATGGTCATGGTTGTGGGCATAATTTATTGGGCACAGGAGCATTTGCTGCGGCAGTAGCTGTTAAAGATTACTTAGAGCAAAATAATCAATCTGCTACGATTCGCTTTTATGGCTGTCCTGCAGAAGAAAATGGTTCAGGTAAAGCTTATATGGCGAAGGCTGGTATTTTTGATGATGCAGATATTGCAATTTCTTGGCATCCAGGTACTTTTTCAACAGTGATGACTTGTAACTCTCTAGCAAACTATGCAGTTACGTTTAAATTTACTGGAAAAAGCGCACATGCAGCTGCTGCACCTCATCTTGGTAGAAGTGCATTAGATGCTGTTGAATTAATGAATGTAGGGGTAAACTATTTACGTGAGCATGTTGTTCCAGAAGCACGTGTGCATTATGCAGTGACAAACTCGGGTGGGACATCACCGAATGTAGTGCAACCATATGCAGAGGTGACTTACTTAGTAAGAGCACCTAAAAAACAGCAGGTACAAGAGATTTATAAACGTGTAGAAAACATAGCTAAAGGTGCAACATTAATGACCGAAACATCGTTAGAAATCGATTTTGAAGGATCTGCATCAAATCTTATTCCAAATAAAACACTTTATAATATTATGAATAAACAATTACTTGAAATAGGTATGCCAAATTATACAATAGAAGATGAGCAGCATGCACAAACTATTTTCAATACTTTCTCTCCAGAAGTTCAGGCAACAGCATTACTAGGTCTAAAAAAAGATGATGTGGTACAGCTAAAAGATAAAGTAATAGCTAATCACATACCTAGTGTACTACCTGAATTTATAATGGGCGGTTCAACAGATGTTGGCGATGTAAGTTGGAATGTCCCAACTGTTCAATGTACAACGGTATGTATGGCACTTGGTACACCACTTCATACTTGGCAGGTTGTATCACAGGGGGTTATGCCAATAGCACATAAAGGGATGTTACAGGCAGCAAAAGTTATGGCCTGCACTGCTGTTGATTTAATTGATAATCCAGCACTTATTGAAGAAGCTAAAAAAGAATGGAAAGAACGTCTGGATGGAGAGACTTATGTTTCGCTAATTCCAGAAGGTACTAAGCCTCCAAAACTGTAAAAAGTTATTCCATATAGAGTCTTCATAGGGTAAACTATGGAGGCTCTGTTTTTGCCTATTATTAAGTTTATTCTTAGTTAAGTGTACTTATTGAGTAGCTATGGCGTAAGATGCCGTTTTTTGAAAGGAGATCACAAAATGCCGACAGATCATATCAATCATAATAATCACCTTACGGCAGAATGGGTGAAACAGTTTCGTCCTTATGCTAAAGAGGGGAAATGCGCAAGCTATATTCCCGCTTTAGCGGAAAAAGATCCAAATCAATTAGCGATTTCGATTATCGGTACTAATAATGATGAAATGAAAGCCGGAGAGACAACTGAACTATTTACTCTACAAAGTGTTTCAAAAGTCGTTACATTTATTTTAGCGTGTATGGAACGAGGATTACCTTATGTTTTAGAACGAGTAGATGTTGAACCTACAGGTGACACCTTCAATTCAATCATTCGTCTAGAGAGTCATCAGCCTGGAAAACCTTTTAATCCAATGATTAATGCAGGAGCAATTACAGTATCCTCTATGCTTGACGGAAATTCTCCGCAAGAGAAGGTTTCAAAAATCCTTCAATTTTTAGAACAAATCGTGGGCAAGGAATTAAAGGTTAATGAAGAGGTTTATCAATCCGAGTGGCAAACTGCTAATCGAAACCGTTCATTAGCCTATTATTTAATGGATTCTGGCTTTTTAGACTGTCCTGTAGAAGAGGCATTGGAGGTTTATTTGAAACAATGTGCTATTGAAGTAAATGTTTCGGATTTGGCGATGATTGGTTTAGTAATCGCCAATGATGGCTATCATCCTCTATTAAATAAACAGCTCTTTCCAAAGCAAGTAGCAAAATTAGCGAAGGCATTGATGGTTACTTGCGGTATGTATAATGCTTCTGGTAAATTTGCAGCATTTATAGGGTTACCTGCTAAAAGTGGTGTCTCTGGAGCAATTCTTGTGGCTGTACCAAGTCACGCAGGCTTAGATTCACCTTTTCCTGCTGGCTGCGGTATTGGCATTTATGGACCGGCGATTGATACAATCGGGAACAGTGTAGCAGGAGTGAATTTACTAAAGCATATCGCTACCGAGTGGAATATGAATATTTTTTAAGCAATCAAAGAAAGATGACTTCAGTAAATAGACGAAGTCATCTTTTTTGTGATTTTATTTATGTTTAGAAGCAATTTTTACAGATTCCACATTAGCTATAATCGGCGGTAATGATTCTAGTAAGATACCATCGTATTCAACATTCAGCTTATGTCCTAATTGAATTTGTATGTACATAGATTTGTCTACTGGAACCCACATCATCGTGCGATTTTTAGTGGCCATTTCATTGATTGTGTCGCTGTCTAAATTCTCTAGTTTTGTTGGTGAATTTTCGCTAATTAACACTTGTAACCCGTTATCGTCTTTCTTTGTTAAGACATATCCCTCTAATAGTATGTTGTCAAACCAAAATAATACTAGAACTAAGATAACGGTAAACAATAGGGTGATAGAAATAACTACTTTATTGTTAATAAAATTCCCTCCTTTTTCAAATTACAATAACAGGCATGTTAATTTAGGAAAATAAAGAGAATCTGTTCCAATAAATTAGTTGATCACTGAACTTAATGGATGATATTTATGAAACCGTATGCAATGTATATAACTTGATTGGAGCGCAGTAAAGCGCCCAGTCGGAACGTAAATCAACTCCATTCCATGTTCTGGTAATGACCGATAATTTGATTATACTCGTTAATTTGCAATAAAAAAGCCCTGAATAGTTTCACTTTCTTTAAAGTGTCACTATCCAGGACAGTCCTTCTTAGTCTATTGGTTTCTTTCTTTTCATTTTATAAATAAACATTAGTATAATAAACCAAATTGGTGTTAAAAGTAATGCTGTACGTGTTGCCTCTGAAATGAACATAACTACTAATAGAAATGCAAAGAAGGCAAGTACTAAATAGTTTACGAACGGAGTAAAAGGTGCTTTAAAAATTGACGCCTCATGAAGTGCACGATTTTTTCGTTTATAAATGATATGAGAGATTAAAATAATACTCCACACCCAAATAAAGCAAATAGCGCTTATCGTTGTAACAACACTAAAGGCGTTCTCAGGCATCAATTTACTTAATAACGCCCCTGCGGATACAACAATTGCAGAAATAACGAGTGCGTTACTTGGTACACTGTTTTTATTTAGCTTTGCAAACGATGGCGAAGCTTGCTTGTTGCTGCCAAGATTAAAAAGCATGCGGCTTGTAGAGAATAAACCACTATTACCCGCCGAAGCAGCAGATGTTAGAACGACAAAATTAATAATACCTGCAGCAATTGGTATGCCAGCTAGTGTAAATACTTGTACAAACGGACTACTTGAGGCAGACATTTCATGCCAAGGATTAATGCATAAAATAACAAATAGCGCACCTACGTAGAATAATAAAATGCGTATGGGAATTTTGTTAATGGCAGAAGGAATATTTTTTTTAGGATCAGCCGTTTCTGCAGCAGAAACTCCTACTAATTCGACACCAACAAAAGCGAAAACAACCATTTGGAATGCCATTAGGAAGCCGTATAGGCCGTTCGGGAATAACCCGCCATGTGCCACAAGATTTTCAACTGTAACCGTGCCAGTGCTTGTTTGAAAGCCTGTAAATAACATGATTAGTCCAATAATAATCAGTGCAACAATTGTGATGATTTTTATAAGGGCAAACCAAAATTCTAGCTCACCGAATAGTTTTACAGTTAATAAATTCAAAGTTAATAACAATACTAAACAGCCAATTGCTGGCACCCATTGAGGTATATCAAACCAATATTGTGTATAAACGCCGACAGCAATAATATCTGCCATAGCGGTCATGATCCAGCAGAACCAGTAAGTCCAGCCAGTGATGTAACCTGCCCAAGGTCCTATGTATTCGGATGCAAAATCAGTAAATGATGTATAGCCAGCATTTGATAATAACAGTTCACCTAATGCACGCATGACAAAAAATAGGGCAGTTCCGACAATTAGATAGGCAAAAATGATGGAAGGACCCGCTAAGGCAATGGCTTTACCTGATCCTAAAAATAAACCGGTACCTATTGTTCCGCCAATAGCAATGAGCTGTACATGGCGATTTTTTAAATCACGTTTTAATTGTGGTTGTTCCACGTTAATCCCCCTCAAAGATGAGTAAAAACTATGACTGGAAAATAAAAAGAGACTAGTAGTGACACTAGTCTCGTAAACGTCAGAATAACAAATACCAATTGTGGATGTCGGATATAAAAAGTTAAACATCGCGTGGTATAGCTTTCATGATGAAAGTTAATATTACTCCTCTGTCCTTTTGCCTGAGATAGTGAACCCTTCGGCGACGCAAATTGCGCTCTCTCCAGAACTGCTCCTGCTATAGTGTAATCCATAGCATTCATAGCTTGTATTGTATGTCTTGATGACATTATTTTAAGATATTATAAATCCTATCAGTGCCTTCCTAATTATTCAAGGATAAATTTCAGTCATTTTCAGAAAAAAAGAAGATTGGAGCTCGTCTAGGTAAATACTTTACGAAAAATAGTATTTTTAGACATACGTTAAAATATGGATAATATTTAATTTGTGGTATAAAATGGCGCATTCCCTAAAATTATGGATGAAATTTTTAAAAATGTATGCCTTTTGTATAATTGATCTTCGTTCCAACTGGGCGACTCCTTGGGGATCAGCGTCTCAGATAGACCCTGCAGCGAAGCCCCAGTCGGAACGAAAATCAACCACACATTATGGTGATGAGCTTATAAAGTGTTAAAGTAGGTGGGTTATTGGAAATACGAGGGAGGCATCTTGCATTTTGGCTAGGGAATGTGAATGTGAGAAGTATATTAACTCACGTTACTTTACCTTTTTCTGTAAAACGAACTTATCAGACGTTAAACAATAAATATAACAGGAGTGTTGATTAGGAAAAAATAGGTTTATTATTGAGCGATAAAAGGATTTTTTGTTGCTATTTTGCTAATATATTCCCATTTTTAACTGATTGTAGCGTAGGGATACTCGAGTGCTCCTGTCGCTTCGCTTTCGTCGCAGAGCAAAGCTTCCCGCGGGAAAGCGAGTAGCCCGTAGCGGAAATCAGCGCCTTCTAATTAATTAGGGTGGATAAAAGTGGTTAATCAACACACCTGTAAATATAATATAGTAGAAACTCAGAATTTTTTGCAAAAAAGTAAACCATCTCATAGTCATTTGAGATGGTTTCTTTCTGTGTAAAACAAAGCGACATAGGCAAATATAAATAAATTAATTTAGTTTCTATGAATGAATTAATTTATATTAGTCACTACTGCCTTATCGATTTTTGTTTCATTAATTATTTTTTGGACTTTATTTTACCTGTCCAAGTACGGAAGCCGCCTTGAAGTTGGTAAATTTGGTTGTAGCCACGTTTTTTTAGAAATAGAGCAGCACGTGAGCTACGGCCTGTATTTTGACAGTATAAATATACTGGTAAATCTGGGCGGATTTCTTTGTAACGTTGACGTAGAGTAGTCGAAGGAACATTACGTGCACCAAGAATGTGACCAGCATCAAATTCTTTTTGTTCACGTACGTCGATAAGCTGTGCTTTACGATAGCCTTCAATAAATTGTTCTTGTGTTAGGTTTGTTACGGCTTTTTTTAGTCGTAGGGCATTGATGCCGATATATGCAATGACAACTACTAAAATAACACCGATTGTGATAAGTATGTTCAACAAAATTTCTTACCCCTTTCTATCTTCTTTATTATTATAAAAGATGCGCTAGCGATAGTCCAATGAGTTTGATAAAATTAATTAGATTGTGGCTAGAATTAATTTATCTATATGTATGGATGTTATTAGTGAAAGGTCACAGAATCATTCCACTCCATTCATAGACTTGGGTGGATGATTACTTCAATAAAGAATAGAACTAAACGCAGAGTGTCAAAATTTTGAGAAGCATTATTTTGTACACGTTCGCAAAGGTTAATTTAATATTCGTAGGAGATGAAAATATGACAACTTGGTATTTTCTAAATTCAGGGAAATGTAGCCCTTCTTTTAATATGGCATTAGATGAGGCATTACTTGATTGGCATAGTGAAGGTTTAATTCCACCAGTCATTCGTTTTTATGAGTGGGAGCCAGCAACTCTTTCGATTGGTTATTTTCAACAAGCGGAAAGAGATATCAATTTAGAGGCAGTGCGAAAACAAGGACTAGGCTTTGTTCGTCGACCAACAGGCGGTAGAGCCGTTTTACATGAACATGAGTTGACATATAGCGTCATTGTTACAGAAAGCTATCCAAATATGCCTGAATCAGTGACAGAGGCATATAGAGTGTTAAGTGAAGGTATATTGCAAGGTTTTCATAATCTAGGCATGGATGCTTATTTTAGTGTGCCTGATACAGATGAAAAAAGAGCAGACTTAAAGAAACCTAAAAGTGCAGTTTGTTTTGATGCGCCAAGCTGGTACGAGCTTGTCGTAGAAGGTAAAAAAATAGCTGGTAGTGCACAAACTCGTCAAAAAGGTGTTATTTTACAGCACGGAGCCATTTTACTAGATTTAGATCAAGAGAAATTATTGTCTGTTTTCAATTTTTCAAGTGAAGAAGCTAAAGAACGTATGCGTAGAAAGCTACCGGAAAAAGCAGTTGCTATCAATAGCCTTGTAAAAGAACCCGTGACTATTAAACAATGTGTGACAGCTTTTCGTGATGGTTTTGCAAAATCGTTGCAAATTGATTTAAAACCATTTACACTTTCTGAGGAGCAATTAGAATATGTGCATGCACTTGAAGAAAAAAAATATGCATGTGATGATTGGAACTTCAAAAAATAAAAAATGGTATAAGAAAAATATTTTTTTATCGTTCAACCCTTGTGATAACAAGCAGTTCGGATTCTATTCGAAATTGCAAGAGTTGCATTAAAAAACTATATATAGTATCTTTTTTAAAGAAACATACACAATATGTAGTGTTTAGCGACACGATATATTGTGTATTTATTATGTAAGGCAGAAAATAAGGGAGGCAAAACGATGGTACTTACAAATCATCAACCCGAAGTAAACAAATTTGAACAGTTAAACAAAGATATTGAACAATTTCCGCAGGTTCATCCTGTAACATCTGAAATGCACATTACGCATAAAGGTGTATCAAGACTTGTGATGATCGATCGCTACTCGTTTAAGGATACGGAGAAGAAAACGTTAAAAGCCGGTGATTTTGTCGTATTAACAGTGAAGTCAGATCCAAAATTCCCTGCACGTGGTTTAGGGACAATCCAAAAGCTTGATATGTCTACGAAAACAGCAGAAATTTTGATTGAGGAAGATTACCGTAGTGCTTTAGATGATCCGAAAGAGCAAGAAACGGGTGTGATTACGCGTTCAATTGACGTGCTAGAAAAGCCTCTTGAAATATTTTATGAACAAATCGCAAAACGAAATGCAACAGGACTTGCTGCTGTTGAAAAAACACCAGAGAAACGCCAAGAATGGTTTGAGAAGTTTTATGAGCAGCTAGTATCATTAAAATTCATTCCAGCTGGACGAGTTATTTACGGAGCAGGATCTGAAACAGATGTAACTTTCTTCAACTGTTACGTAATGCCATTTGTAGCAGATTCACGTGAAGGAATAAGTGATCACCGTAAGCAAGTGATGGAAATTATGAGCCGCGGTGGTGGTGTAGGGACAAATGGTTCAACATTGCGTCCACGTAACACTTTAGCACGTGGTGTAAATGGTAAATCATCTGGTTCCGTTTCATGGTTAGATGATATTGCTAAACTGACTCATCTTGTCGAACAAGGTGGTTCCCGTTAACCGAAAACGGCGGGATTAAAATCTCGTGAATTGCTGGAACACCCTGAGAGCTTTTCTTGCTACAACGTAAACTGTGAAGTTAGGCGTGAATGCTTGAAAAAAGAAAAGATTGGGCAATCAGCAGCGAAGCATCTATGGAAACGTAGTTGAACGTTCAACGACTATTGAACCTTCCTAAACTTTGAACCACATCGGAGGTGGAAGCATGGAAGAAGTAAATCGTATTGTACGGAGACGTCCTTACGAGGCGCGAGACAAAGAACGATTGATTAAAAAAATTATTGAGTTGCATGAAAATGGTATGAGCCAAGTTGATATTGCAAAAACACTTCACATAGGAAGAGGAACAATCCTTAGATGGAATAAAGAGCTAGAGCTTTTTAAAGCGAGAAAGCCTGGGCAAGCAGGAAAGCTGAAAAATAAGAAGTATCATTATGATGAACACTACTTTAAAAATATCAATACAGCGAATAAGGCTTATTTAGTAGGTTATATTACAGGTGATGGTACTATATATGATCGTGGTAAATCGAAACGTATAGTTTTATCACTTGCTGAACAGGACCGGCAACTGCTTGAAGATATCGCAAAAGAACTGTCTATGCAAGAAGCGATTAAATTCCGTAAACGCCGTGCACCAAATGAACAAAACAAATACTCTTTAATAATTAATTCAACAGAAATGTGCAATGATTTAATGAGGTTGGGTATTACACCTCGAAAAACAGGTTTTGAAAGTTGGATTGATTTTAAAAATGAGGATTTGCAATGGACTTATTTAAGAGGTTTTTTTGATGCAGATGGTCATTTTTCCAAGCGTGGGAGAATAGGTTTTACAGGTAATCGTCAAATGCTTTTATCATTACTCCAATTTTTGCATAATCAACAACTAGCTTTAACCGTCCATAAAGTTTACCCAAAACAAGGATGCGTTGACTTATTCATTAATCGAAAAGCTGATGTGTTAAAGATTGTTCGAAAGTTATACGGTCATGGTTCCTTACAACTCAATAGAAAATATGAAAAAATCAAATCCTTCTTTGATGATATAGTCTGATCTTATGTGAAAGCATAAGAATGTGGCAGAAATGACCACATCAAAAAAGTATTTTAAAATATTTTTTTGTAACAAAAAGCGTGGGGCACAGATGATTATGCTGGCAGATTGGCATCCTGATATCGTGGAATTTATTATTTCAAAAATGCAAAATCCACGTATTCTACGATACCTAATCGAAAATACAACGGATAAAACAATTATTCGTCTAGCAAAAGAAAAATTAAACTTTAAGCCTCTTTCATCCCAAGAGGAAGCTATGTATCAAGGCATTGTGAACTATAAAAATATCGAAGGCTTAGGCGGTTTTGATACGGGTATTATTCGTGAAGCGGAAAACAAATTACGCGACGGTGGTACGTATACTGTTCACAATCCAGAGTTTTTAACTGGTGCAAATATTTCTGTAACATTAACAAAAGAATTTATGCAAGCTGTAGAAAATGACGCTGACTTTGAGCTACGTTTCCCAGCTGTTGAAGAATATACAAAAGAAGAGATGGCTATTTACAACAGTGAGTGGCATAAAGTTGGAGATGTGCGCGAATGGGAGAAAATGGGCTATAAAGTACGCACATATCGTACGATTAAAGCTCAGGAATTATGGAATTTAATCAACGTTTGTGCAACGTACTCTGCAGAGCCAGGTATTTTCTTCATCGACAACGCCAATGACATGACAAACGCAAAAGCTTATGGTCAAAGCGTTGTAGCGACAAACCCATGTGGGGAACAACCACTTGCACCATATTCTGTGTGTAACTTAGCAGCTGTTAACTTAGCACAGTTTGCGAATAAAGAAAATCAAACAATTGATTACGAAGCACTGCGTGAAACAGTTCGTGTTGGTGTTCGTATGCAAGATAATGTTATTGATGCTACACCATACTTCTTAGAAGAAAACCGTGTACAAGCTCTAGGAGAGCGTCGTGTTGGCTTAGGCGTAATGGGCTTAGCGGACTTACTAATTTATTGTGAGAAAGAATATGGCTCAGAAGCGGGTAATGAGCTAGTTGATGAAATCTTTAAAACGATTGCTGAAACTGCTTATGAGGCGTCAACAGAGCTTGCAAAAGAACGCGGTAGCTTCCCATTCCTTGTAGGAGCAACAGAGGAAGAAACAGCACGTTTACGTAAAGCATTTACTGAAACAGGCTTTATGCAAAAAATGCCTGCACACATTAAAGAGCAAATTTTAACAACAGGTATTCGCAACTCGCATTTACTGACAGTAGCTCCAACTGGTTCTACTGGTACAATGGTTGGTGTGGCAACGGGTCTTGAGCCATACTTCTCATTCACATATTACCGTTCTGGTCGCCTAGGTAAATTCATCGAGGTAAAAGCAGAAATCGTACAAGAATATTTAGAACGTCATCCGGAAGCTAATGAGAATGAACTTCCTGAATGGTTCGTTACGGCGATGGAGTTAAAACCAGAAGCACATGCTGATGTACAATGTATCATCCAAAAATGGATTGATTCATCAATTTCAAAAACTGTAAACGCACCAAAAGGTTATACAGTACAACAAGTTGAAAAAGTGTACGAGCGCTTATATAGCGGTGGCGCTAAAGGTGGTACGGTCTATGTAGATGGTAGCCGTGATTCACAAGTACTTACACTGAAAGCTGAAGAAAATGATATGGATCAACTATCATTTGAGGAAGAGTTAGTAGAAGTACCAACGAAGCGTCCTGTTGTATTAGTAGATACGATTCAAGCATTAGAATCGACAACAGTTGTTGGTTCGGATGTAGGAAATACTTGTCCTGTATGCCGTAAAGGAACGGTCGAAGAAATCGGTGGCTGTAATACATGTACAAACTGTGCTGCACAGTTAAAATGTGGCTTATAAAATAATAAAAAGTGTCTATCTGTTGATTTGAAATAAAGTCGTACCGTTTATAAAAAAGATGTATCGTTTAAAATAAAGTTATACCGTTTGTAAAAAAGTTGCACCGTTTTACCCCTTTGGATAATATTAATCTAAAGGGGTGTTTTCATGTCAAAACGAACTAGAACATCTAAAATAGAAAAGTGGATTAAAGAAGGTCGTGGCTCTGGAGTTGGACCATGGTTAAACATTCAAGATGTGTCTTCTAAAGGTCGGTCTACACGTTTAAAAGGTATTAAAAAAAATAGACAGCATGAATTTCTATCAGAATTGGAACGAAACTACTTTTATTTAACTGAATATTCTGATTTCGTTGTTGATATTCGAGAACAATTTCCTTTATTGCCGTTGGAAGAAACAATTGTCATTGCAGATGAATTAGGTCTTAAACATCCTACAAAACTTTATTCCAATCCAACATGAGAGGCTTATTTGTCATCTATATAAAGAATGTTCAAAGTGTAAAAAGATAAAATATTATAAGGATTTTACTATGAGTAAAGGTAAGATTAAAAACATTTGTTGTCAATGCTCTGCTGAAAAGAAAGAAAAGAGCTTGGATTATCAGTTAATGATTATGTATTTTGTAAAATGTCATACCTTATTACAAACTGTGTAAACTTAGTGTCTAAGTTTTTCGATTTAAACTAAGAGTGTGCGTACTTTGTGTCTCATTTAATCTATTTGCTAAAACTATATCAATATCTAATGATTGAAAGTCGTTCATTTTAGAATCTCCTTGGTTGCTTAGATTAAGAGGTGATTTATTATAGTAATCAATTGTCTAAAAGGGGAAAAGGATAGATCAAGAATTGGGTATATTTGGTAAAATTAACACAAGAAATTGAAATGTAATTGATGATAAAGTGGAAAAAGAGTTTTTACTTTTTTGACCAATCAAAAATTTAGGGGTGATTAGTGATGACACTTAAATGGTTGTGGATATTGGTTATTGCGTTTTGCGTACTAGAATGGATTTCAATCCCATTCATAAATGCATTTACAGGAAAACTGTATCAATTAGTTGATGGTGTATTAATAATTACTTTTATTATTTATCCATTATTTTTCTTGACTTCTCTTTTATTATTACAAAAGGGGAATAAAAAAATTGGTGCAGTAATTTTGCTTATTCCACTAATTGTGTACGCCCCTTTGTTAATAAGTCTTCAAACGTTGCTTAAATAATGTATTACTAATTGAGCTAACGGGGTGCTTTAGTGCAACGAGGGTTTCAAAAATAATCGAACTTTTTTATAAAGAATTTAATCTATCACATTAAATAAGAGCATGTTTTGATCAATCATTTTTTCAAAACATGCTCTTTAGTTTTGTTCTCATATCAAGATTGATATCGTTAATTTAATCAAACTTTATTACAAATCTAAACTATCTCGTCAACAAGACGGATAGGTACTTTTTTATCTTCATTTAGACAAACGCCAGTTACGGAAGTCTCACACCTTTAGGGAGGAGATGGTTGTCCAAACCACTTATCCCGTGTAAACGACCAGTCGTCGAAAATCTATTCGCATAAATAATGGAAAAATCCATGGTGAAAACGAATGAAAGAACTATGATGATATTGAAGTGCGGATTGACCAGGCATGCGAAGAGCCCAAAGTTATTTTTCACGCAGATATGATAATTTATAAAAAGTCTGATTGTTTATAATAAAGGTTGATAATTTATATTAAAGTTTGATAATTTATATTAAAGTTTGATCAAAATCCTGATGTGATAATGCAGAATTTTTTCTTGTTCAGCAATCGGGCCATTTTCTGGAATAAGAGATAGTATAAAAATCGTGTTTACGTACTTTAAAAATGTTTTTTTATGTTAAGTAACTTTAATAATGATATTCGATTTAATAATAGAAAAAACTATTGCCTTGTTCATTACTTTTTTCGTTACGTAAATGCAATTTTGATGTTGTTTTACTCTGCGATGAGGGGGAGCGTCAGGAAAATGAGGATTTACAACTTAAGGAAATTCTAATATAAAAAGGCCGATTTCTCGGCATTAAAATCGAGAAATTGGCTTTTTTCGTTACTACATAAACGCGTCTGGTAATAGGGTAACCGTCCTTTTATCCATGACAGGTTGCATTTAATGCCGTCCGTTATGACAGTGGCTTTAACTTGACGTATTCAGTTATTACAATATTTCAATATACCCTGCTGTTCCATGTACGCGAATTCGTTGCTCGTCTTTTATCAGTTTGATGGCATTTTCCACCCCAACAACTGCAGGTAAGCCATATTCACGTGCGATAACTGCTCCATGGGTCATCAGTCCACCAACTTTGGTCACTAGACCTTTTATGGATACAAACAATGGTGTCCAGCTAGGGTCAGTATAGGAGGTTACTAATATATCTCCATCTTCTAAATCAGCATCATCCATGTTTAAGATGACACGAACCCGTCCCTCTATAACTCCAGAAGAAACAGGTAGCCCTACCATAGCTTCGACTGGGATATTTTCTCGCTTGTATTCACCAGCGACGATTTCACCATCAGACGTGATAACACGTGGGGGAGTAAGTTTTTCATATAATTTGTACTCGTCTTTTCGTTTACTGATGATCTGATAATCCAGTTTATTAGTGTGTACGATTTCGCGAAGTTCTTCAAAAGTGAGATAATATATCTTCTTTTCATGAATAACGTTAGCATGCATGAGTTGTTCGACTTCTTTCAGTAAAGCCTTCTTATAAACAAAATAGCGATTAATCATGCCGTATTTTGGATATTCACGATAAAAAGGCGCTACCTACTGAGCAATGGGCAGTCAACCTTATTTGTCACTCTGTAGCGAATACACGTTTTGAGGAAGATTTACAGTTAATTGAACAATTCCGGCCACCAATTGTCATTACTTCACTAGGTAATCCAAAGAGAGTTATGGACATTGTGCACGGTTAAGGTCTATGCAGATGTTGCGAACGTCAAGCATGCTAAAAAGTCTGCTGCCACAGGTGTAGACGGACTAATCCTTGTTTGTGCAGGTGCTGGCGGTCATGGCGGGCAACTGAACCCATTTGGCTTTGTATCTGCGGTAAAGAAATTCTTTACGGGGACAATCATTTTATCAGGCTCCATCTCTGGCGGTGCAGACGTATTAGCTACTCAAATAATGGGAGCAGACTATGCCTATATGGGTACTCGTTTTTTAGATTGTGATGAAGGAAATGCACCTGAGGAATACAAAAATATGGTGATTGAAAGTGATACCTCTGATATTTTATATACCGATGCCTTTAGCGGTGTCCATGTTAATGTATTAATTCCATCTTTATTGAAGGAGGGCATTGATCCAACGACATTGAAGCCAAGAGAGGACGTTGACTTGACACATCTTGTTAATGTCAAGGCATGGCGAGATATTTGGTCTGCCGGACATGGCGTTACCAATATTGTCAAACGAGAGTCGGTTCGTGAAATACTCAAAACATTGGAAGTAGAGTACGAGAAAGCAAAGCAGCAAATAATTTCAGTACAGCCATTGTAAAAACTATAAAAAAGGGCAAGTCCAACTAAATGCATCAGTTGGACTTGCTCTTTAATTTTTAATCATGATTCAAAGTAGCTGCAATTTCTGGTTGTTGCTCAACTTGAAGCAGCATATTGAAGGATGCAATGGCTACTTCTACTTGGTCATCCTTAGGTTCACGTGTTGTCAGTAATTGTAGCCATAAGCCTGGATAGCCAAGGAAGCGTAATACGGGAATATTACGGCATGCATTTGTCGCTTGAAGTACTTCAAACGATATACCAAGAACAACTGGAATTAATAGAATACGGTCCAAAATGCGTAACCAAAGTGGATCAGTTGGCACGAAGAAATATAAAAACATGCCTACAAAGACAGTGAACAGCATAAAACTACTACCGCAACGATAGTGTAAGCGTGATTGTGCTTGTACATTTTCCACTGTTACGTCCATACCAGCTTCATAGCAATTGATAACCTTATGTTCTGCACCATGATATTGGAATACTCGTTTAATTAGTGGCGTTAAAGATATAAAATATAAATAGGTAAGTAGTAAAAATAGCTTAATGCCACTTTCAAGTAAAATTTGACCGGTTTTGCCCTCTATCCATTTAGAGAAAAAATCCGCAATAAATACTGGTATTAATGTAAAGGCGAATTTACCGAATAAAAAGGAAAGAATACCTACAACTGCAACGCCTAAAATCATTTGAAGCCTTGAGCCTTCTTCTTTATGCTCCTCTTCCTCACCAGGAGTAATATCGTAACGATCCCCTGAAAATTGCATATGACGAGAGCCTAAACCAGCTGATTCAATCAGTGCTACAACGCCTCGTACTAATGGAATTTTTTTAAGCTTTTGTAAGATAGGATTTTGAACTTTTTTATAATGATAATAATCAATGGAATCATCGTTACGGCGAATAGCTGTAATCGTATGTTCCTTTCCTCCGAACATTACACCCTCTAATTGTGCTTGTCCCCCGTAAACAGGTGAATTGCTCAAGGCTAACACCACTCTCTTTATATATTTCAACTGTACCATTGTACTAAATTTAGTGAAAAACCTCTAGAGTTACGCATAGTAAAATTTCTATATGGCTACACTAATCGTACAAATTAGGAAATGATTAACGTTAGAAAATAAATTCGTGGTACAGGTTAGGGGGGTTTTGCTTGAAAGTAGCTAGTATTACATCACTCGTCAGTGCACTTGTTTTAGCATTGTGTTTAAAGGGACTACATTACTTCCATCTCATTAAATGGAATCCGATAGGTTTTTATAAAAAGTGGGAGATGTTTGAAGGTAGCTCAAAACTATTTCAATGGAGCTTTCTCATCCTCGTCTTATTTATCATTGGATTTTTATTATTTATTACATTGAGATACGTCTATATTATCCCGGCTGTTCTAACTTCTTTTTTGCTCGGCCTTTTTTTATCAATCACATTAGAATGGATTGTTCTTGATTTGCCTTTACAATCTTCTTCCTTTAAAAAACTATCGATCCCTTTCATGGTCATTGTTATTTGTCTATTACGATTCTTGCTTGAAACAGCGAATTTTCATCAGAAAGAGCACACAGCACAAAAAGGAAATTAGTTGCTGTCTGGATCTTGTATGATAAAATAAATGGCAAGTACATAGAAAGAGGCGAATATGCGTGAAGTTATTATGTTTGAATGGACCTAATCTAAATCGTCTAGGTAAACGTGAGCCACATATTTATGGTCATGAGACACTAGACGATGTGAAGAAGAATGTTCAGAATCTTGCGGCGTCTTTAGGTGCCACTGTCGAGTTTCGTCAATCTAATCATGAAGGGGTACTTGTTGATTGGGTGCATGAAGCAGAAGACGAAAAATATGATGGTATTATCTTTAATCCTGGTGCATATACCCATACAAGCATAGCGTTACATGACGCAATTGCAGGAATCTCTGTGCCGGTTATAGAAGTACATATTTCAAATATCCATAAACGTGAGGCTTTCCGTCATCATTCCTATCTTGCTCCGGCATGCCTTGGTCAAATTTGTGGACTAGGTACGAAAGGCTATGAACTGGCACTACGCACATTTATTGAGAAGGAGAATGGATTATGTTGAAATTACAAAAGATACGTAAGTCACTTCAAGAACAAAATATCGATGGCATTTTAATTACGAACGGGTACAATCGTCGTTATATGACTGGTTTTACAGGTACAGCGGGCGTAGCGATTGTTTCTCAAAATGATGCTGTGTTTATCACAGATTTTCGTTATACAGAGCAAGCAGCTGCGCAAGTACAGGACTTCCGAATTGTGAAGCATGAGGCAACAATCATCGAAGAAATTGCAACGCAAGTAAACAACATGGGCATCAAATTATTGGGCTTTGAGAAAGAAACTGTTAGTTATGGCACATATGAGCTGTATAAAACTAAAATTCAAGCTGATTTAGTACCGATTTCTGGGCTAATTGAAAAAATTCGCTTGATTAAGACGCAACAAGAGATTAATATTATTAAGGTTGCGTGTGAAATTGCTGATCACGCATATACACATATCTTAAACTTCATCAAGCCAGGTAAAACAGAGCTTGAGGTTTCGAATGAATTAGAATTTTTCATGCGTAAACAAGGAGCAACTCAGTCCTCGTTTGATATAATTGTTGCGTCGGGTCTTCGCTCAGCTTTACCACATGGCGTTGCAACGAATAAAGTGATTGAAAAAGGCGACTTTGTTACATTAGATTATGGAGCGCTGTACAATGGCTATATCTCGGATATTACACGTACTGTGGCAGTTGGCGAGCCGTCTGAAAAATTAGTGGATATGTACAACGCAGTACTTGCTTCCCAGCTTTTAGCACTTGAAAAGGTAGGCCCTGGCTTAACAGGGATTCAAGCAGATGCGATTGCACGTAACTACTTAACAGAAAAAGGCTATGGCGCGGCATTTGGTCATTCTTTAGGACACGGTATTGGTCTTGAAGTACATGAAGGTCCTGGCTTATCGATGCGTTCTGAAGTGGTGCTAGAGCCAGGTATGGCCGTAACGATTGAACCAGGAGTGTATTTACCAGGAATCGGTGGTTTACGTATCGAGGACGATATTTTAATCACAGAGACAGGTAATGAACTACTAACTCATTCGTCAAAAGAACTTATTATTTTGTAAACTATGGAGGAACACAAATGATTTCAGTAAACGATTTCCGTACAGGTCTAACTATTATTGTAGATGGCCAATTATATCGCGTGTTAGATTTCCAACACGTTAAACCAGGTAAAGGTGCTGCGTTCGTACGCTCTAAATTACGTAACCTACGTAACGGTTCAGTAAACGAAAAAACTTTCCGTGCTGGTGAGAAAGTTGAAAAAGCACAAATTGATAACCGTAAAATGCAATACCTTTATGCACAAGGTGACGAGCATGTTTTCATGGACTTAGAATCATATGAGCAAACTGAACTTGCTTCAGATGCCATTGAATATGAATTAAAATTCCTAAAAGAAAACATGGAAGTTCATATTCAATCATACCAAAGTGAAATGCTAGGTGTTGAATTACCAAACACTGTTGAGCTAGAAGTAACAGAAACAGAGCCTGGTATTAAAGGTGATACAGCTTCTGGTGGTACAAAACCAGCAACTCTTGAAACAGGTCTTATTGTACAAGTGCCATTCTTCGTAAACCAAGGTGATAAGTTAATCATCAATACAGAAGAAGCTTCTTACGTTTCTCGTGCGTAGTGATTAAAAATATACGGCCTACTCTTTTCTGAAGGGTAGGTTTTTATTTTTTTCTTATACATATAAAGCTTAATCAATCGAACTTTGTGACAATAGATAGAAGGGTAGTAGCTTTTTTTATAAGCGTTACATTTGTTTCTATCATCTGATAGATGGTCATACCTGGAAGAAATGTTTACAATAAAAGTAAGGAGTGAATACTATGCTACAAACAATTATTGAAATACCAACCCCAATTATTCAAGCGCCAATGGCTGGTGTAACATCGCCAAAATTTGTGGCTGCCTGCGCAGAGGCAGGTATTTTAGGCTCAATTGGAGCGGGCTATTTAGATGGGGAGCGAACGAAAAGCTTTATTCAGGAAGTTAAACAACTAACAAAAAAACCGTTCGCAGTTAACTTATTTGTACAGGAAGAGCCACGTATTGATATCGATGTTCTTCAGAAGGCTCGAATGGCTTTACAACCATTTTACGACGAGCTAGGACTTTCACCTGTGCAAAGTGTTATGTCCAAGGAAGTATTTGAAGGACAAGTGCAAGCTGTTCTTGATGAAAATGTAGCTATTTGTTCCTTTACATTTGGCATTCCATCAGCAGATATCATTCTTCGCTTAAAGGACAACGATGTTTATGTTATTGGCACAGCTACTACATTAGAGGAAGCAAAGCGTGTAGAACAAGCGGGGATGCATGCTGTTGTTCTACAGGGTGGCGAAGCTGGTGGGCATCGCGGTTCTTTCACTGAACCTATGCAATTAATCGATTTATACGATTTACTTCAGCAAGTAGTAGGACAAATCTCCATTCCAATTATCGCGGCAGGAGGAATTGTCACAAAAGAGGCTGTCGAAAAAGCACTAGTAATGGGTGCACAGGCAGTTCAAATTGGTACAGCTTTACTTGTGGCTGATGAGTGTGAAATTTCCCCGCTCTATAAAAATGCCGTGCTCCAATCAAAAGCTCAGCAGACGACGATTACTCGTGCTTTTTCGGGTAAACCAGCAAGAGGCTTAGCCAATGATTTTACGGAACGTATGAAGGATGCTATTGTCGCACCATATCCATTGCAAAATGATTTAACTACAACTATTCGTAAAGAAAGTGCAAAACGGGGCAATGCCGAATATTTATCGATGTGGATGGGCGAAAATAGCTATTTAGTGAAACAAACAGGCTCTGTGAAAAGCATCGTTGAAAAATTACTATAACTTCTTTCATGTCGAATCCGGATGCAATTATGCCAAGGCATAAATTAATTTCATTAATATCCAAGATCTCTATACATATGTATGGAGGTCTTTTTTTTGGGTTAGCAACATATATTGCTGTACACGAGGGGGCGTATGAATGGAATTACAAGACGTATTAAGAGTCGCTGGAGTGGGACTAGTAGTTGCGCTTCTTCATGTTTTCTTTGATCAAACAGGAAAGAAAGAATTTTCATTTTTCCTATTTTTCATTGCCTACTTATATATGACAGCGGAATTACTGCGATTTTTACGTCTATTTTTCAACGAGATCCTTACATTCTTTCAATGGCTGACCTCTTCCGGGTAGTGTAAATGGAAATTGTCATCATAGCTGTTATCATGCTGCTTTTATTATTGCTTATAAAAGAAGTCATACAACCACTCCATGCGCTAATTAGTGTAATGTTTTCGTTTTTGTTGTTCGGCATGTTGTTCTCGACACTCCTATTGCCATTCATCAAGCAATTGCTAGAGACGTTAGCTTTTTTGCCTTATGCGAAAGCCATTGTGGTAAGTGCTAGCCTTTTTTATATAGGGCAATGGATGTCTATGTTACTTGTAGAACAAAACTATAAAGTACTCGGGAACATTGTCTATGATGGGGTCAAGATTGTCATTTTGTTGTATTGGTTTAAGGAATTTTTGGCTGTTTTACAGGAGGTGTCGGCCATTTTACAACGGCTAAACTAAGGGGCGAAGACATTGCAAGAGCAAATACTTTCGTTTTTAATTGATCCATTCTTTCTATTGCTGAAGATGACGCTCATTTTGAGTGGCTATGTCATCATTATTTTGATTGTTAATATGATGTTACCAGAATTTGAAAAAGGGACAAGAATACTTTTTTTTCTTATTGTACTTGCCACAATAGGGCCTGTAGTTGTGAATTCATTTAAATTAATAGACGAAATAGCACAGGGACTCGCCCATATATTCACTGCATTTTATCCGATTCTTACTTCAAGCTTTCTTCTATCAAGCAGTATTACAGCGATTGCTTCTTGGCAGCCTTTCTTGCTTTTTTTTGTACAAGTCTTAACGATTATTAGTAGTAAGTGGCTTATTCCAGGTGTGCTTTTTGCCATTGTTTTTGATGTTTGCAGTGTCATTGTCAAAGAAATTTCGTTTACGAGAATTGCCGAATTGATTCGTTTTACTATTATGAGCATTGTCTCTGCATCTGTTATTTGTTATGTCATCTTAATGTCAGCAAGTGGTGTTGCGGCATTTAGTGTTAACGCAGCTGTTGCAGAGCCTGTGAAGAAATTAATAGAGGAAAATATTCCGGTTGTTGGTTCCATTATAGTAGATAGCTTTTCGATGTTCCAACATATGACACAATTTTCTTCTTCTATTAGTAGTATTACTGCGTTTATAGCGGTCATTACAGTATCGTTCATTCCAACAGTTCAGCTTGTTGTCAGTGCGTATTCGTTGAAACTGTTAGCAGCTATTTTAGAGCCAATTGCTTTTGATGATATTTGTAGATTACTAGATCATATTAGTAAATCTCTATTTACATTATGTGCTGTATCGTTTCTAATTGCTTTTTCATTTATGTTTTCTTGTTTTTTCCTCATCATTTTTGTGCAAGTTATGGCCGGGGGGAGATAGATTGATTCTTTTATTGGCAATACTCTTTATCTGTCAGATATTTGTTTTTCTAACAGAAGATAAAGAAATAATCTCGCTCACAAAACTTGTCATTGCGTTAGTATTTTTGCAAATGCTATTAAAGATTCCATTTATCAATTCATAGGAGGAAACAAGCGTACATACACTTGAAAAAGAGAAGAGATGAAAGGAGGCAATGTACAAGTGATGTGGAAAAGAAACCAAAAAAAACAACGTCATTTTTAGTCTTAATGCTGATCGCTGCCTCCGTGGGAATTTTCATCATTTTACCAATGTATCAAACGAATACAACGAATGGGCAAGTAACACCGAAAACCAATGAAGAAAAACTTGAACAGACATTGAAGGCTATGAAAGGTGTTGGGGAGGTAAAAGTCTATTTTTATTACGGAGATATGACAGATACGAAGGATGACAATCAACTATTCAGTCAATATTTTCGAGGAACTGAACAAGGCACGAAAGAAGTAACAGGGATACTAATTGTTTCAAAAGGAGCATCAGATATCTTTGTTAAAAATGAAATTCGTGCGGTTGTTAGTCAAGTAATGCAATTGCCGATTCATCGAATTATTATCGTTCCAATGGAAAATAAGGAGGAAAAGTAAATGCGCGTACGTAGAAGAACAGTTTGGTTTATGACATTATTAAGTCTAGTAGCAGTTATTTCAGTGTATTATTTGGTTGATCCAGCAAAGCAATTTAATGGTCTAACTATTTTCACAGATGATGCATTACAGCAAACTGCAGTAACTGGTGTAACAGATCAAGAAGCAACGAAAGATGGTGTGACACAGGAAGTATCTTCTCCAAGTCACTTATTTGAAGAAATGCGCATGCAAGTTAGTGATGAAAGAAGCCAACTTCGTCAACAATTAACACAGAAAATCGGTTCACAAGAATACTCAGCAGAAGATAAAAGTAAGGCTTATAACGAGATGGATAACCTTATAAAACAAGAATCCTCTGAAGCAATGTTAGAAATGCTTATTAAATCTTTAGGTTACTCCGATGCGTTTGTACGAGCGGATGGTGATAAAGTATCGGTAACTGTTATGGCTGAGGAGCTATCAAAAGCTCAAGCGAATGAAATTATTTATTTGGTAAGAACAGAGATGGAAGGCGCAAATGACGTACAAGTAAAATTTAGTGCAAATAACTATTAAAAGATAAAGAAAAAAAGGAATATTCTATTAATTTATTAACATTGTTATATATCAGCATAATGAAAAGGCTTTCGTTTAGTAAAAGAAAGCCTTTTATTTTGTCCATATTTACTTAATTTGCATTTAAGTATTTCAAATTGTTCGAAAAAAATATAAAATAGGGCTTGTAGTAGATTTTATTTCATAAGGAGAGTTAGAGAAATGTTCAAAATTCAAGAAATTCGTGAAATCATTAAATTAGTAGATTCTTCTTCAATTGACGAGTTCGTTTATGAAGTAGATGGCGCAAAAGTTAAGTTAAAAAAGAATGGTGTTGTTGTTACTGAAACTGTAGCAACTAAAAAAGAAGTAGCGGCACCTGTTGTACAACAATCTGCACCAGCGGCAGCTCCAGCTCCAGCAAAAGCTGAAGAAGCACCAGTTGCATCTGAGGCACCAACAAATAACGACCCGTCGTTACATAAAATTGTCTCTCCGATGGTTGGTACTTTCTACCAATCGCCGAACCCAGATTCACCAGCTTACGTTAAAGTGGGGGACAAAGTTGGTAATGAAACAATTGTATGTATCGTAGAAGCTATGAAACTATTCAACGAAATTGAAGCAGAAGTTCAAGGGGGAATCGTTGAAGTACTTGTTAAAGACGGTGAGTTAGTAGAATACGGACAACCATTATTCCTTGTAAAAGCTGAGTAAGGAGTGCACAACCTATGAAAAAAGTTTTAATTGCAAACCGCGGCGAAATCGCTGTGCGTATTATTCGTGCTTGTAAAGAGTTAGGCATTCAATCTGTTGCCGTATATTCAGAAGCAGACGCAGACGCATTACATGTGAAATTAGCAGACGAAGCATATTGCATCGGACCAAAGCTATCAAAAGATTCATATCTTAGCTTCCCGGCTTTACTTAGCGTAGCAGAAAAAACTGGTGCAGACGGTATCCATCCAGGTTACGGTTTTGTATCTGAAAACGCTGACTTCGCTGAAGCTTGTGAAAACGCAGGTATTAAGTTCATTGGACCATCATCTGACTCCATTAAAATTATGGGTATTAAAGACGTTGCACGTACAACAATGGAAGCAGCAGGTGTTCCGCTTGTTCCAGGTACTGGTATCGTTCCAGATATCGAAACAGGTAAAGAATGGGCTGCTAAAATTGGTTACCCAGTGATCATCAAAGCAACTGCTGGTGGTGGCGGTAAAGGTATCCGTGTAGCTCGTACAGAAGAAGACCTTGTAAAAGGTATTGAAATTACGCAAAAAGAGGCTGCTGCAGCATTCGGCAACCCTGGCGTATATTTAGAAAAATTCATCGAGTATTTCCGTCACTGTGAAATCCAAGTATTAGCGGATGGCTATGGTAACGTTGTACATTTAGGTGAACGTGACTGTACAGTTCAACGTCGTATGCAGAAATTAGTAGAGGAAGCTCCATCTCCAGCTCTATCTTCAGAGCGTCGTGCTGAGATGGGTGCGGCTGCCGTTAAAGCTGCACAAGCTTGTAACTATGAAGGTGCCGGAACAATCGAGTTTATTTATGACTACCAAGAAGATAAATTCTACTTCATGGAAATGAATACTCGTATTCAGGTAGAGCACCCAGTAACTGAAATGATTTCTGGTGTAGATCTTGTACAACAACAATTAAAAATTGCATCTGGTGAAAAACTTCCTTTCGCTCAAGATGATATTCAATTAAATGGTTGGGCAATTGAATGCCGTATTAACGCAGAAAATGCTTATAAAAACTTTATGCCATCAGCTGGTACTGTAGATACTTATGTAACGCCAGGTGGCTATGGTGTACGTATTGATTCTGCTGTTTATGCAGGCTATACAATCCCTCCATACTATGATTCAATGGTTGCAAAACTAATTGTTCATGCCAATACACGTGAAGAAGCGATTGCGAAAATGAATCGTGCGCTTAGCGAATTTGAAGTATCTGGTCCTGGTATCAATACAACAATTCCATTCCACCAAGCATTGATGAACAATGACGTTTTCAAATCAGCACAATTCAATACGAAGTTCCTAGAAGAGAATGATGTTTTGGGGACAAGCAAGTAATTGATTATGGCGAAGAAATCTATTAAGATTTCTTCGCTTTTTATTTTTATCGAGAGATTATTTGAATTTATCGATAAGCTTTGTTAATTTATCGAATAAAATTTTGGATTTATCACCTAACTTTTTAAATTGATCGACATAAAGATATACTCTATTGCTTTTTATTTAATTTTGCTAGAATTTGTTTTAGTGTTGAATGTATATTTTGTAGAGCAATTAGTATAAAGCCTAGCATTATAAATGTAACAATCTCACCTGTAAAAAATGAAAATACTCCTAAAATCAAGGCATACAAATAATACCATGTATTCATTTCGTTTCTCCTTATTTTTTGACATTTATCTAACTAAGATAAGTTATCTATTTCCAAATTAGCTGTAAATTCCATCTATACAAGAATTGTAGCGTATAATCTTGTTTTTGGAAATTAAAATAGGAACAGGAAGTATTTTTGTGCATGACATAATCAACGTCAGGTTTCCAAGCGTAATGGCTAATAGGAGGATTCAGTCTTCTGTATTGGTTAATTTGCAAAGAGGGAGGGAGAAAAAGATAAAATATTTAATTGTGGGGTAGCGCTGTTTTTGCTTTTTTTACAGTGGCATCGCCTACATTATTGACAATAGCAAATTAGTTTAGGAGGATGATTTATTTTGAATATTCTTCTTAGTGTTCTACTAGTTATTGTTTATGTTAGGTTTATGTATTATCTTTTTGGGGTTTTAACGAAATTTATGAAACGGAAAAGTTCTGATTTCATTGTGCAAATTTTACCCGGTTGGATTTTACTAATGATTTCAAGTAGCATTGTAATAATGTTAACTCCGGATTATTTAACATATCAAAAAATTTTCAGACTAATGATGTTCATTTCTATTGGAGTTTGTATTATTTCGATATTTTTATTAATTGTGGTAAAAAAGATCAGTTTAAATAAATACAATACTATTATTTTGAAATTGAAAGCAAATAGGGGTATAAAATAAGGACTATTTCTTCGCTTTTTATTTTTATCGATAAGTATTGTTGATTTATCGAATAAAATTTTGGATTTATCGCCTAACTTTTTAAGTTTATCGCTCAACTTTTTAAATTTATCGACATAAACCTTACTGAAGCCAAACTTTCCTTTTTATAGTATAATAAGCGTAAGTACAGCATTTGTTTGTGATGTGTAAGGGAAAGGATGATATTTGTATGGCAGAGAAAGTAGGACAATCTTTCGTACAACCAACGCCTTCTGGAAAAGAAGAACTTGGGAAAATTGAAGTAGCAGCGGAAGTAATCGAGGTTGTTGCTGGAATCGCAGTGAATGAGGTGGAAGGAATCGCTGCGACTCGAGGGAATATTGCAACAGGCGTAGTAGAACGCTTCGGTAAAAAAGTACACAATAAAGGCATTAAATCGGGTGTCACTGAAACTGGTGAGATTGCCATTGATGTATTTTGCTCTGTGAAATACGGCTATGCTATTCCAAAGGTGGCGAAGGAAGTACAAACTCAAATTCGCCAAGCGATTTTTAATATGACAGCACTTGAAACAGCCGAGGTGAATGTACACATTACTGGTATTCTCTTTGAAAAAGATGAGATAGCTGTACCTGTACAAGAATAAAAAGAAGGGTTGCCGATATGATGATTCATTCATCAAGGGGCAACCCTTCTTTTTGGTGTTTTTATAATAATAAGTTGGTAAAGGAAATTTATCAGCAGTGATTTGTATCGCTACTTTATTAT
The DNA here is from genome assembly GCF_001278875.1 of Lysinibacillus sp. FJAT-14222. Classification (NCBI taxonomy): domain Bacteria; kingdom Bacillati; phylum Bacillota; class Bacilli; order Caryophanales; family Bacillaceae; genus Lysinibacillus; species Lysinibacillus sp. FJAT-14222. The sequence goes on from NZ_LIYL01000060.1 coordinate 33,937, forward strand.
ATTTCAATATGCTTTGGTTTTCTCCAGAACAAAGCAAGTATAACGCCAAGTGTTAAAACAATTGTCGCAAAGTAGTATGGATAGTTCAAATTAATATCGAACAAAATCCCACCTAAAATAGGTCCAAAGATGTTACCAAGACTTGTGAACATAGAGTTCATGCCACCAACGAAGCCTTGTTCATTACCAGCAATTTTCGATAAATACGAGGTAACGGCAGGACGTATTAAATCGAAGCCGACGAAAATAAAGAATGTAACGAATAATATTGCGAAATAGTGGCTAACAAATGTCATAGCCAAAGTTAAAACAGCAGATAGGACGAGCGAATAACGGATAAGATTGATTTCGCCCATTTTTCTTGTAAGCCAATCGAATAGCACGAGCTGAGCAAGGGCCCCAACTATTCCGCTTCCAGTAATAATAATCGCGATATCTGAAGGTGTAAATGCAAATTTATGATCTACAAATAGACTAAATAACGATTCAAATGCAGCTAAACCAAATGATAGTACGAAAATAAGCACGAATGGAATAAGGTATAGCGGGCTAAAAATACGCTTCATACTGCCTACAATTGATGGTGCAGACTCCGCATCATCTGAAGCACGTGTCGGTTCTTTTAACAATATAATTGACAAGATAGCTGCTAAAAATCCAAGTATACCCGCAGCATAGAATGGTATGCGTGTTCCGAATTCTGCCAAAAATCCACCGATCCCAGGTCCGATAATAAAGCCCGTACTAATTGCTGCACTCATATAACCCAGTGCCTTTGGACGTTGTGACAATGTTGTAATATCAGCGATATATGCAGTCACCGCCGGCATGATGAAGGCAGCACTCACACCACCTAGCATACGTGAGATAAAGAGTATTTCAATAGAGCGTCCAAGCCCGAATAATAGCTCTGAAAAGCCGAATATAAAAAGACCTGCAACGATCATAATTTTTCGGCCAATGTTATCCACCATTTTACCTGCAATCGGTGATACGATAAGTTGAGTAATAGCAAATGCTGCCACCATATAACCAACAACAGAGCCTGAAATGTTTAGCTCATTCATGAGTGTTGGTAGCACTGGTATAACTAAACCAATACCTAAAAAGGCAATGAATAGATTCGATAATAAAATACTTAAGGTTAAAGTTTGTTGCTTATTCATATTGTTCTCCTTCAATCTTTCACGATACATGAAATCTAAATCTACTAGAATACTTCCACGTATTACAATAAACCCTATAGTAACTATAGGGTCAAAAGATTTGTTTTAATTTTTTTAGTTTTTTTATAAGTGTGGAAGTATTAGTGAGCAGTTATACAAGTTGACGCAATTAAATGGCACAGCTAGACTAGGATGTTTTTTGTCTTACTTTTAATTCAACAATAAATTTCTTTTCAAGCTCCAAAGTCAATGTAGCAGGCATGTATAGTTCATAAACTTTCGATTCAAAGGTTTCTTGTTGTGCCTCTACATAATTTCTCAATTTTTCATAAAATGAAAAATATGTATCAGGATGATAGGTAAAGGCAATACAAACATATATACCTGCAGGTTTAATTGTTTGCTTTATATTAGGTGAAAGCTGAGGAAATGTACGTTCGGTTAATAGCGGTGTAAAAAGAGCATCATAAATAATTTCATTCACATTTGTATAAGGAGCAAGTGGATAAATACAACCGTAACGACTATTTAGGACACTTCCTTCATTTTCAATAATTTTCGTTAGTGTTGCATAGTAAGTATTCGCGTTAGAAATAGGAGTAAGTTCTGTAGTAGTCACCTGTAAAATGGGCATTTCTTCTTCGACTTGAACATAAACCTCCCCAAAGACAGGGATATCAATCTGTTCTTGTATTTGTTTTTTTGTTTTAAGCAAAGTATATTTTACTTCGTTTAAACGTGAAATTTTTTCCACTATACGTTGCTCCTGTTGTTCTAAAAAACCTAGCAATTCTTCCGAAGTTAAATCGAGTGCTTTATTAATATCTTCAAGAGATATACCAATATACTTGAGTGATTTAATAATATCTAAGTAGAAAATCTGATTATCTTTATAATAACGATAATTTGTAAAGGTATCGGTATAGGCTGGCTTAAATAAATCAATTTGGTCATAATAGCGCAATGTCTGCACGGACAGATTAGATAGCTTGGCTACCTCACCAATTGTATAATAGTGTTCTTTCATAAAATTGCCTCCACTAGTAATAGCTAAAGAAGTTTCGTATGGCATCAAATCTTATCTTATGTTTACAATCCTCACAGTAAAATAGGCGGGATTTACGCTCTTTTAATTGCTTGTATTGTTCCTCTCCTTCATATAACTTGAATGTTCTTTTACAGCTTATACATGTAACTTCATAATGCATAATGAACACCTCAGAAAATGTTCTTTAATTCCCTTCATTATAGCATTCTTGCCAATTAAACAATAATGGGGGATTTTCATTTTTGACATCCAGCTTAATAAAGTTGATTGAAGGGTGTTAAAATAAGCAAAAAGTTGCTTGAAAAAGGTATCAGATTATTGAAAACTTGCTTGAATTCGTGTTTCTCATACGAATTTATGCTATTATAAACCTTAATGCCACTTAAGAAGGAGAGCTTTACATGAAACGACATGAGGCACGCGAAAAAGCGTTGCAAGTTTTGTTTCAGCTAGACAATACCGATCTAACAATTGAAGAAGCAATGGGTCATATTAAAGGTCAACCGACAAATGTCTTCTACGAAAAGATTGTTACTGGAACAGCTGAACATTTGGAGGAAATCGATGCTACTATAGAGAAGCATCTTGAAAAGTGGTCACTTGCCCGTTTACCCAAAATTGAAAGAACGGTTTTACGTCTAGCTGTATACGAACTTTTATACATGCCAGAAACACCAAAAAGAGTAGTACTTAATGAAGCGATCGAGTTATGCAAGACATTTGGCGACGAAAGCTCGTCTAAATTTGTCAATGGCGTACTTTCTAAATTTACAGAACAATAAAAATGTGTTGAATTGGAAGGAGTAACTAAGGTTTATGTCAAGTGCAATTATTAATGGTAAAGAAATTGGTCAAGAAATTCGTAATTCTGTAGCAGAGCGAGTAACGCTTTTAAAAGAGCAAGGCTTAACACCAGGCTTAGCGGTTGTTTTAGTAGGAGACAACCAAGCCTCAGCTACATATGTGAGAAATAAGCAAAAATCTTGTGAAGTAATTGGTATGTTTTCAGAACTAATTAAACTACCGGAAGAAACTACACAGGAAGAATTATTAGCACAAATTGAATTATTAAATAATCGTGAAGATATTCATGGTATTTTAGTACAATTACCACTTCCAAAACATATTGATGAGGATACTGTTATTGCCACAATCGCTGTTGAAAAAGACGTGGATGGCTTCTCACCAGTAAGTGTTGGGAAAATGATGCTTGGCCAAGAAACATTTTTACCGTGTACACCGTTTGGCGTGATGAAGCTTCTTGAGTATTCAGGAATTGAAATCGCAGGAAAGCACGCGGTCATCGTGGGGCGTAGTCATATCGTTGGGAAACCAATGGGACAACTCCTACTTCAAAAGGATGCAACCGTTACATATACGCATTCAAAAACACCAGACTTACCTTCATTCACAAAACAAGCGGATATATTAATTGCGGCAGTTGGACGTGCAAACTTTATTACGAAGGAGCATGTTAAAGAGGGCGCAGTTGTTATAGATGTCGGAATTAATCGTGATGAAAACAACAAGCTTTGCGGTGACGTAAACTTTAGTGAGGTCGATGGTATTGCGTCTCATATTACACCTGTACCAGGCGGTGTAGGACCCATGACAATTACTATGTTACTTTTCAATACAGTTCAAGCAGCAGAAAATAAGCTTGCGAATAAAGTTAAGCTATAATTTGAATGACTCTTTCGTTAGCTAGAAGCCATCTCAATATTTATTGAGGTGGTTTTTTAGATAATTTTACTGAAACCGTAAAATTTATTTTTTCTGGGGATTCTTTGCGAACTTTTAAGCTGCTCATAACGTCTAATGTAACGTTTGGGGCATACGTACTAATAGGGAGGTTTTTATGGAAAACATAGATTTTATACTTATCATCAAACATGTTATTATCGGTCTTGTACAAGGGTTTACAGAGCCAATTCCTGTATCATCGAGTGGACATGTTATGATTGCAAGTGAAATTCTTGGTCTTGGTGAGCAAGGTTTTACTTTTGCTATTTTAACGAACACAGCTTCTTTACTCGCCATTGTCTATATTTATCGAAAGGATATTGTCCGACTCATCACAAACTTTTTCCTTTATCTTAAGACACGTGAAAGTCGCTATAAAGCAGATTTTCGTTTTGCTATATTTATTGTGATTGGTTCTATTCCAGCAGGTGTTTTAGGGGTCTTATTAAGCGATGTTATTGCGGATAATGTTAGTATGACTACGATTGCACTTATGCTATTTGTGACAGGTATTGCCTTATGGCTAATTCGCAATATGCGTGGTACGAAAAAGGATGCAGATTTGACTACAAAAGATGCTATCATCGTAGGTCTTGGTCAAGCTGTAGCGCTAACGCCTGGCATTAGCCGTTCAGGAGCAACAATTATTTCAGCCATTGCAGTTGGAATGAAGCAGGAAACCGCTCTGCGATTTTCCTTCATGCTTTATATTCCTGTAAGTCTCGGTGGGGTTGTCCTTGGGATTACAGATTTTTTAAACGAGCCAAATAAAGGTGCATTAGCAGTTCCTTACGCAGCTACATTTATTGCGACATTGTTTATGACTTATTTTGCAATGCGTTGGTTTATGGGGATAATGAAAAGTGGCAAGCTTAGCTACTTTACATATTATTGTTTTTTAGTAGGTACGCTCTTATTAATATTTTATTAATTAAAAGGTCTCATAACTATAATTAGTTGTGAGGCTTTCTTGTTATTGAACAAATATTAATTCAATGAAATTAAAGGATATATAAGTATAGCTCTTCGGCAAAACGAGGGGGTGATTTCCGTTCCGACTGAGCGCTTTGTTTTTGTCCGTGCGAAAGCGAGTAGCCTGGAATGGAAATCACCCTCATTAAGTACCCACTATATTCATAAAGATTTCCATAATCATTTTTTTAACTCTATTAAAGCCTTATAACTATAATTAGTTATGAGGCTTTGCTTTGTTACTTCAATGAATTCATATTAATTTAAAGGAATTTATTCAGCTCACTATTCAAAAGTTATGTTATAGTAAGATTTTCAATTGTATGAAAGACAGTCGTTTTTTATAGCGAAACTGCAATTTGGCACGTCAGGTGCAATAAAAAATGTTATGATAGTTGTAGTTTTTTGAAAAACTTGATTTTAGTAAAGGAGCCGAAAAAATGTCATCTGCTTCTTATTTAACTGTAAAAGCATTAACGAAATATATTAAACGAAAATTTGATGCCGACCCGCATTTACGTGAAGTCTATGTAAAGGGAGAGCTATCCAACGTCAAGATACATCAATCAGGGCATATTTACTTTACATTAAAGGACGATGGAGCACGAATTGCGGCTACAATGTTTAAAACGGCAGCATCAAAATTAGCGTTTGAACCCAAGGAAGGTATGCAAGTTTTTATCCGTGGAGATGTAAACGTTTACGAAAGCTATGGTACATATCAATTATATGTACAGGAAATGCAGCCAGATGGGATTGGTAGCTTGTTTGTTGCCTTTAACCAGTTGAAAGAACAGTTACAAAAAGAAGGACTTTTTAAACCTGAATGGAAACAACCAATTCCGAGGTTTCCAGAAAAAATCGGTGTTTTAACGTCGACAACAGGTGCCGCCATTCGAGATATCTGTACAACATTAAAGAGACGCTATCCACTTGCTGAAGTTTTTATTTATCCAACCCTTGTACAGGGAGCACAAGCAGCGCCAAACATTGTTCACAATATTGAGCGAGCAAATATCGAAGCGAATTGCGATGTGCTGATTGTTGGGCGAGGCGGTGGATCGATTGAGGATTTATGGGCATTTAACGAGGAAGTTGTCGCACGAGCAATTTTTGAAAGTCGCATCCCAATTATTAGTGCAGTGGGTCATGAAACCGATACGACTATAGCGGATTATGTAGCTGATTTGCGCGCACCGACACCAACAGCAGCTGCTGAAATGGCTGTACCGGATCAACAAGATTTATTTCAACGGGTGCTTACACAAAAATCACAACTGCATCAAATCGTAAGAGCGCAACTTATGGCAGAACGTCAGCGTCTAAATAAGCTCCAACAATCTTATCCGTTGTCAATGCCAGAACGCCTATATCGACCATTTACGGAAAGGCTAGCACAACTTGAATCGGGATTACAAAAAGCAATGCAAGTCGATTTGATGAAGAAAACAGCGCAGTTTCAACAATTACATAGTGCGGTAGAACAGCACTCGCCGAAAAAGGCATTAGCTTTCCATCAACGAGAGCTAGAAACTAACGTCCAACAATTAACTCGTGCTGCAACGCATTATGTAACGAAGCAAAAACAACAATTTGAGGCAACTGTCAGAACTTTAGAAGCATTGAATCCATTAGCCATTTTAACAAGGGGCTTCACGGTAGCTTATAAAGATAATCAAATGTTAAAATCATCAGCTGATGTAAAACCGCATGATCAATTAACACTTTCCTTCCATGATGGAAAGGTTATTGCTGATGTGAAAAAGATCTTGCCGAAAAATGAGGGGGAATAATTGTGGCAGAGAAACAACAAACTTTCGCAGAAGCAATGACGGCACTTGAGGAAATTGTCCGCCAGCTAGAGCAAGGTGATGTGCCGCTAGAAAATGCGATTGATCTATATAAGCAAGGAATGGAGCTATCACAATTTTGCCATAGTAAGTTGCAACATGCTGAAGAGCAGTTAATTTCAATTGTCCAAGAGACAGGAGAGACTACAGCATTTGATCCACTAAAGGGAGAGAATTAAAAAATGAACGAGCAATTAAAACATTTTATTGAAAGCAACATACCACAAGTTGAAGCTGAAATGTTTGCACTTGTTGAGAAAATTGATGCGCCAGCCGATTTAAAAGAATCGATGCTTTATTCATTAAAAGCTGGAGGTAAACGTATTCGTCCTCTTTTCGTATTGGCCGTACTCGAGCTATACAATAAGAATTTGAAGGATGGTTTAACTGTAGGATCAGTCATTGAAATCATCCATACGTACTCGTTAATCCATGATGATTTACCAAGCATGGATAATGATGATTTCCGTAGAGGTAAGCCGACAAATCATAAAGTATATGGCGAGGCATTAGCGACACTTGCAGGAGATGCATTAAATACACTTGCGTTTGGCATTTTAGCACGCATGGATGTGTCAGCGGAAAAACGCATTGAGCTTGTCAATCTTTTAAGTGAAGCAGCCGGTGCAGAAGGTATGGTTGGTGGTCAAGTACTCGATATGGAAGGTGAGCAACGTCAGCTAAACTTAGCTGAACTTGAGCATGTCCATGTCAATAAAACGGGCGCTTTATTACGATTTAGTATTGAAGCGGGAGCCGTATTAGCTGATGTAACACAAGAGGATCGCGCAACTTTAAAGGAATATGCGCATCATATCGGCCTTGCCTTCCAAATTCAAGACGATATTTTAGATATTGAGGGAACTACAGAAGAACTGGGCAAAACTGCAGGTAAGGATGTAGCGAGTGATAAAAGCACATACCCAGCCCTGTTAACTTTAAATGGGGCAAAAGAAAAGCTAGCTGAGCATTATCAGCATGCCATTAACGCACTAGATAAATTGCAAGTAAATGTCAGCTTATTACGTGAGTTTGCAGCCTATATTGTTCATCGTAAAAACTAGGAGAAAAACAAGGCGTTAAAGGCAAAGAATATGCTAGAATAGGTGAGGGCGTTTGCCGATGTGCAAACAATAAAGTGTTCGTACTTTTAGCATATTGATAACACTGTTATAATGGTGGAAACACAATTACGGTGAATAATTTATTGAAAAGGTGTGTGAGAAAGGTGGATTTAAATAAGATAACTAGTCCATCCTTTTTAAAAAACTTAGATAAGAAGGATCTTGAGCAACTTGCACAAGAAATTCGTACTTTCTTAATTGAAAAATGTTCTGTCACAGGTGGTCATATCGGACCGAACCTAGGTGTTGTGGAGCTAACGATCATGCTCCATAAAGTGTTTGACAGTCCACAAGATAAGTTTTTATGGGATGTTGGCCACCAAGCTTACGTGCACAAAATTTTGACAGGTCGTGCGAGTCAATTTGACACATTACGTCAGTTCAAAGGGCTTTGTGGTTTTCCAAAGCGTGTGGAGAGTGAACATGATGAGTGGGAAACAGGTCATAGCTCGACATCTTTGTCAGCAGCCATGGGTATGGCGGCAGCACGTGATATAAAAAAAGAAAAGAACTTCGTGATACCAATTATTGGAGATGGAGCGTTAACTGGCGGTATGGCACTTGAGGCATTAAACCATATAGGCCATGCAGAAACAAATATGATTGTCATTTTAAATGATAATGAAATGTCAATCGCTCCAAACGTCGGAGCGTTACACAACGTACTAGGACGTCTTCGTACAGCCAAGGAATATTCAAAAGCAAAAGAAGAAGTGGAATCTCTCATCAATAAGATTCCTGTGCTAGGTGGTAAGCTTGCTTCAACTGCTGAGCGCTTAAAAGACAGCTTAAAATATTTAGTGGTATCAGGTGTGTTCTTTGAAGAGCTAGGCTTTAAATATCTTGGACCGATTGATGGACATGATTTCGATGCTCTTGAGACAACATTATCACAAGCTAAAAAAGTAAATGGCCCAGTACTCGTTCATGTTATTACGAAAAAAGGCAAAGGTTATAAACCTGCTGAGGATGATACAATCGGTAATTGGCATGGGACAGGTCCTTATAAAATTGAAAACGGTGCCTTTGTAAAGTCCGAAGCGAAAGGTCCAGCTTGGAGTAGTTTGATTGCTGAGACTGTCCGCAAAATTGCTCATGAGGATAAACGAATTGTCACTATAACTCCTGCAATGCCAGTAGGCTCGAAATTACAAGGTATCCAAAAGGATTTCCCAAATCGCTTCTTTGATGTGGGGATTGCTGAGCAACATGCAGCTACGATGGCGGCAGGCCTAGCAACACAAAATATGAAGCCGTTTTTAGCCATTTATTCAACGTTCCTTCAACGTGCCTATGACCAAGTACTGCATGATATCGCTCGTCCAAACTTGAATGTCTTCATTGGGATTGACCGTGCAGGCTTAGTTGGCGCAGACGGTGAAACACATCAAGGTGTATTTGATATTGCTTTCCTTCGTCATATACCAAATATGACAATTATGATGCCAAAGGATGAAAATGAAGGTCAACATATGGTGAAAACAGCCATTGAATATGATGGTGGCCCAATTGCGTTGCGTTATCCACGAGGTAATGGTATAGGCGTTCCGTTAGACGATGAACTTAAGACTTTACCAATTGGAAGTTGGGAAGTATTACGTGAAGGTAAGGATGCTACGATCTTAACCTTTGGTACGACGATTCCAATGGCAATGGAAGCAGCCAGTATTCTAGCCCAGCAAGGTGTAGAGATAGAAGTAGTCAATGCTCGTTTCATTAAACCAATGGATGAGGATATGCTGCACCGTATATTATCAAATCGTAAACCAATATTAACGATTGAAGAGGCAGTTCTACAAGGTGGCTTTGGTAGTGGGGTACTAGAGTTTGCCCATGACCATGGTTATTTAAGTGCACTGATTGATCGTATGGGTATCCCAGATCAATTTATTGAGCATGGAAATGTAGATCAGCTACTCGCTGAAATCCATATGACAGCTGAGGATACAGTGGCACGTATGCACGTGTTACTTCAACAAAAACAGCAAGTAGGTTTGAATAAATAATGACAAAACAACCAAAAGAACGTGTAGACATTTTACTTGTAGAACGTGGGCTATGTGAAACGCGAGAAAAAGCAAAGCGCTCTATTATGGCAGGGCTAGTTTTTTCTAATGAAACTCGCATCGATAAGGCGGGGGAAAAAATAGCTATAGATGCACCACTGCAAGTAAAAGGCTCTGATTTAAAATATGTAAGTCGTGGTGGCTTGAAGCTAGAGAAAGCACTACAAATTTTTGATATGTCTGTAGAAGGGAAGCTAATGCTTGACATTGGCTCCTCTACAGGGGGCTTTACGGATTGTGCATTACAGCATGGTGCAAGACATTGCTATGCATTGGATGTTGGCTCCAACCAACTAGCGTGGAAAATCCGCTCTGATGAACGTGTAACGGTGATGGAAAAAACAAATTTCCGTTATACGACAGCGGCAGATTTAACAGAGGGCTTACCAGACTTCGCAACAATTGATGTTAGCTTTATTTCGTTATCGCTTATTTTACCTGTCTTAAAAACACTGTTAATGCCAGGCGGCGATGTGATGGCGCTAGTAAAGCCTCAGTTTGAAGCTGGTAAAGAGAATGTTGGTAAAAAAGGCATTGTTCGTGATAAAAAAGTACATCTAGAAGTTCTAGAAAAAACAGCTGCAATGGCGACAAAGGTTGGCTTTGTCGTTAAGGATGCTTCGTTTTCTCCAATTACAGGAGGCGAAGGAAATATTGAATTTTTATTCCATTTAGTGAATCCTTTTGATGATGAAGAAATTCCTGCATATACAGCTTTTAATGCACTCGTTGAAGAAGCGCATAGTACACTAAAATAACACGTGCTCGTCTACAGAGCCGTGTTTTTTCTTGTGCTTTTATGCTGAAAATGGTAGTGTAAATATACAAATATCTAACTATTTATAAGAGGTGACCAACATGAACAAAGGACAAAGACATATACGAATTCGGGATATTATTGCCAATCATGAAATTGAGACACAAGATGATTTAGTCGATTTTTTAAAAGATGCAGGCTATAATGTGACACAAGCAACAGTATCACGAGATATTAAAGAACTTCATCTTGTCAAAGTACCTTTACAAGATGGACGCTATAAATATAGCTTGCCCGCAGACCAACGTTTCAATCCTATACAAAAATTACACCGTGCGTTAACTGATGCTTTTGTCAGCATTGACGGTGCATCTCACTTTTTAGTAATGAAAGCTCTTCCTGGTAATGCAAATGCTATTGCATCACTGCTTGACCATTTAGATTGGCCTGAAATTTTAGGTACTATTTCTGGAGACGATACTATTTTAATTATTTGTCGAGACGAAAATGAGCGTGAAAATACAAAAAATCGCTTATTAGAAATGCTATAAATAACAGGGTAATTTGATACAGAGGTGACATTTTGTGTTAAGAGAGCTTAGTATTCGAAACTTTGCCATCATTGAAGATTTGACAGTTAGCTTTTCAGATGGTTTAACTGTTTTAACAGGTGAAACAGGTGCAGGAAAATCAATTATTATTGATGCAGTTCATTTACTTGCTGGCGGTCGAGGAAATTCCGAATTCATTCGACATGGGACTAAAAAGGCTGAATTAGGTGGTTTATTTCAAATTTCAAATTCTGGACATCCTGTTCACAAGAAACTTGAAGAGGCCGGCATTGAAATCGAAGAAGATACCATTATTTTACGCCGTGATTTAAATGATTCTGGAAAAAGTGTTTGTAGAGTAAATGGTAAACTTGTGCCATTATCTGTACTACGTGATATTGGTGCTAGCCTCATCGATATTCATGGGCAGCATGAAAATCAAGAACTCATGGATGAGAAACAGCATATCTTTTTACTTGACCACTTTGCTGAGGAACAACTTATATCAATTCAAGAATTGTACAGTTCCCAGTATGATGAATATCGTTCGCTTAAAAAAGAATTAGCTTCTATCTCGATTGATGAACAGTTAATGGCGCAGCGTATTGATTTGTACCAATTCCAAATGAAAGAGCTAGAGGATGCCAATTTAAAGCTTGGCGAGGAAGATGAGCTTCTTGATGAACGACGCCGTCTTATGAATTTCAATAAGATTTTCGAACGTTCCAGTGCAGCATATGAAGCTATTCAAGGTGAATCAAAAGGCCTTGACTGGATTGGCAATGCTATGGGTGCCTTAGAGGATGCTGCGACCATTGACGAGCAATTTAAAGAGGCATCAGAATCAGTCACAACTGCGTTTTATGCGTTACAAGATGCTGCATATCAGGTCAAAAATGTTTTAGATGAGTTAGAATTTGACCCTGCTCGTTTAAATGAGGTTGAGCAGCGTTTAGCCTTATTACAAAATTTGAAGCGCAAATATGGCTCAACAGTCGAAGAGATTTTAACGTATTACGAAAAAATTAAAACAGAGCTTAATGAGCTCTTAAATCGTGACGAAATTTTGCAAGTAAAAGAACGAAAAGTACTGGAAATGGAATCAGTACTAAATGAGCTTGCTGCAGAACTTTCTACTGTACGAAAGGCAGCTGCGCATAATCTAAGTGAAGCTATTATGGCCGAACTACGCGAATTACATATGGAAAAAGCCAAATTTATTGTTAATTTTGATGAATTGCCTTACTTTGATGCGAATGGTAAAGACCAAGTAATTTTTTATATTTCTACGAATGTGGGCGAACCACCAAAATCTTTACCAAAAATTGCTTCTGGTGGAGAATTATCGCGAATGATGCTTGCACTTAAAACGATTTTCTCTTCTTCTAACGGCATAACATCAATTATTTTTGATGAGGTAGATACAGGTGTAAGTGGACGCGTGGCGCAAGCGATCGCAGAAAAAATTGCAGCGGTATCCGTTAATTCCCAAGTCTTATGTATTTCGCATTTACCACAAGTGGCTGCGATGGCAGATCATCATTATTTTATCAAAAAAGAAGTCGAGCATGATCGCACATTTACGTCATTGTTGGAAATAGATACGGATGCTCGTATTGAAGAAGTGAGTCGCATGATATCCGGTGCAGAGATTACAGACTTAACGTTGCAGCACGCAACAGAGCTTTTAAAAATGGCAAATGAACGAAAAAAACAAATGAGATAACAAAGAATCCAGAAACAGCACTGATGTTTCTGGGTTTTTTCTTTTTGCACAAATATTTACCGCTTATAAGAATGCCACAACAACACATAGTAAAAAGACAAAAATGAAAAGGAGGTGTCGTATGTATCGTCGTTGGCGTCAATTTGTCATTTTGCCTATGCTCATCGTTTTATTGTTCATGCCCGTAAAGGTTTTTGCTGCAAAAAAGCTTATTCCGATGGGCGAAGCAATTGGAATTCAACTTCAGCTATCACATGTATTTGTAGCGCATGATGTGCTATTAGCTTCCAATCAGTGGATGAAAGGAGGCGCTGTTGTTGAAAAAATAAATGATATCACTGTAAAAACGCTTGCGGATGCCAAACAAGCTGTTGCTAAGCAAGGGCAACAGAAATGGACGATAAAAAATGAAGGAAAAGAAGTAACCCTTGAGTTACAGGAGCAAGAAGCAGAACATGTTATTTCCTTTTTAAAAGATGAAACAGATGGAGTAGGAACATTGACATACATTGATCCAGAGACAAAAAATTACGGTGCATTAGGCCATCAAATTGTTGATTCAACCTTACAAGAAGCCCCTATTTTCCATGCTGGCTCCATTTTTTTAGCTTCGATTCAACAAATTCGTAAAAGTATACCTGGCCAACCTGGCTATAAAATATCCTCCATTGAAAAACATCAGGAACGATTAGGGAGTATAGATAAAAATACAGTTTATGGAATTTTTGGCCGTTGGGAAGACGGTTATCAACAAAGATTGCCTAAAGCAATTGAAATTATGCATGAAAAGGATATAAAAACAGGAAAAGCTGAAATCTACACGGCGATAGAGGGCAGTAAGGTGGAAACTTTTTCTATTGAAATTACAAAGGTCGAAAATGAACGCCTTGAATTCATAGTATCTGACAAAAAGCTCATTGAAAAAACAGGTGGTATTTTGCAGGGGATGAGTGGCAGTCCTATCATTCAAGACGGTCGTTTTGTGGGTGCAGTTACACATATGTTTGTGGAGGAGCCTAAAAAGGGAGCTGCAATTACAGTAGCGGAAATGTTAAAAAAATCATCATAAAAAAATGGAGCTTCCTTTTGGCGGCTCCATTCTTTCATGGAAGTGTTATTTATTATTTGGAAGTATTTCATTTATTTATGAAGGGATTAGCGATACTTTAAAAAAACTGTAGTTTTATCTCAGTTTATTCACTAAAATAAATAATATAAGCATTCGACAATTTGCTGGTATTTATCGTAACTTGTCGATATAAAAAGAAAGTATCGGACTACATACTCATTTTTGGAAATAGAAAAGGTTTTTAAAACAAAAATGTCGAAAATTCCACAGTGTGCTAAAAAACGCATAAGGGGTAGGGAAACGCTTTGAGATGATTCAAAGCATAGTTCAGAAGGAGGAATTGAAATGACAAAGGTTAAAGTAGCGATTGCAGATGATAATCGTGAGTTATTAAAAACGATGGAGCAGTATTTTCAAGGGCATCCTGAAATTGAAATAATTGCAACTGCTTCAAATGGGAAAGTTTGTTTGCAAATGTTGGAGGAATTTACACCTGATATTTTACTTCTAGATATAATAATGCCACATCTTGATGGGTTAGCTGTATTAGAATCAATGTATCAAAATGAACAAATGTCATCCGTTCAAGTTATAATGTTGACTGCTTTTGGTCAAGAAGATGTCATGAAACAAGCTGTAGACTTAGGTGCTTCCTATTTCATGCTAAAGCCATTTGAATTCGATCAGTTAGTTCAAAAGATTTTACATTGTGCTGGACAGAAGGCAATGCTTCCTAAAAAGACAAGCGTTTTACAACCTGCGGCACCTCAAAAATTAAATCAACATCAATTAGATAGCACGATCACAGCCATTATTAAAGAAATCGGCGTTCCTGCACATATTAAAGGGTACTCTTATTTGCGAGAGGCAATTCAAATGGTATTCGAAGATATCGAGTTATTAGGCTCTGTGACGAAAATTTTATATCCAGAAATCGCCAAAAAGTTCAATACAACTCCATCACGAGTTGAGCGTGCGATTCGTCATGCGATTGAAGTCGCATGGAATCGTGGCAATTATGAATCGATTTCGTCGATGTTTGGGTATACAGTACATCATTTAAAATCGAAGCCGACAAATAGCGAATTCATCGCCATGATCGCTGACAAGATTCGTATTGATATGATGGCGAGCTAAGTTTAGAGCTACAAGGGATTACAGGACTTATTTAGAGAGAATTCATTGAATTTATACCGACTAACTACTGATTTCATATAACTAATGTTAATTAATTGAATTAAATTATGAAACACATTCATTTATGGGGAATTCCCGTTCATGGAGGTGTTTTTTTTTATGACTGATTTCGATATTGAAATAGACAAGACTACAATTGCAAACTATACACGCAATATAAAGGTGTTTTCCGCTTACTTGTATCAAGAACAAGTGATTCATACTAATCCACTGAAAAACGTTAAGAACGTCAAGCCAGAGCATAAAATGAAGGTAATGCTAGAGGATAATGAACTTCTACAACTCTTTAAAGCGTTTGATGTGACAAAGTTTGATCAGTACAGGGATTGGAAGTAGTTGGGGAGTTAAATTACCCTAGTGGAAATTGAGGATTATTTAGGACAGTTGTTGATGGATAAGATCAATCTCAGTTGGAGAAAATATTTGTGAACTTAAGAACATGTTCAAATTTCAAGGATTGGGAGGACTAAATATGTCATCTGAAATGGGAGATATACATCGTACTGGTCGAGACATTAACGACGGAATAGTACATCTTGGCGGGCAAGCTGAGAGTGTTTTTAGTTCATTGGCTGAACAAGGTCGAGTTTCAATACAAAAGAAAGCAGACGAATTAGCTGCACATTATCTTGAAAGTAATCATAATCCAGACTATTATGATTGTATTAACATTGTAGCAGAGGGAGTTTTTACAGCAGGGAACGAAATAAAGGCTAGCAGTGGTTCTTGGGGAGAATCAGTAGATGCAGCACTTGATGCTGGTGTTGGAATTCCAGCAGCAAAAGTAGCTTGTAAAAGAATAACGATGTCTTAACATTAATTTTTGAAAAAGCATAGGCGTAAAAAGCTTATGCTTTTTGATATTTATTGATTTCTTTTATCCTCTCCTCAAACATAAAAAAAGAAGAATCGATTCCTCAATCCTTTCAATTTTAGGGAACGATAAGTTAGGACGTCCAGTTTATGAGACGTAGTTAACGAAGATAGGCGATTTTCCTGCAATATTAAAATGCAAAGATTTTTCAATCTCATCTAATGAAGCGATTAATCTAAATAAACCAATTTATGAGATAACAGTTCGTGATAATGAAGCAATTAAGGAGTATTTTGGACTAAATAAAGATACATATGGTAATGTAACTGTTTACGATGTGACTTATCGCATTATTAATGTGGACTATAGCAAACAAAGATTAATTCGAATTAGATTGGAAAAGTATTTACAAGAAGCGGCGGGTACCCCTATCTGTTTATTTTGTACGCTACCATAACATCATAAAAAAATAGGTATTCCCTTACAATTATATCGTTGGTAATATATAACTGTGAGTAGTGAAAATAGGGGTGTTGTGAAGTGAGAAAGATTAAATGATTATCTCTAATTATTGGTATTATAATGATTCTATGGGCGTGCGGTAAGAATGAATCTGTGAAGGCTGATGTTAATAATGTATCAGAAACTGAACCTAATAAGAAAATTGAAGTAGCACAAAAGGAAATGGAAGAAGAGGTTATTGACCCACAACCTAAAAATGATTTAAGTGCAGAAGTCGATATAATTATGAAAGATTTCAATATCATCTTAGTTGAGCATCAAGTAAACTTGAATAAATATTTGTTATTCACTTCCAATTTGCCATTAGAGGATTATCAAATGAAAGAGTTACTCGAAACTGGTGAATCAGTTGAAGAAAGTATGAATAGTATCAAATTAAATACTATTACTGAAGGAGATAAAAAGATTGCATACCTATTTGAGGAACTGAAAAAATACCAAGATATAAGGTTTCAAGCACTTAAAAAGTATATAGATGAACCTAATGATTATGAGTTAGAAATTATTAAGGCTAATACAGTTTTAGTTTCTGATATTGCATTAAAGATGATTGATATTAGAGCAAAAGGAATTGAAGAATGACAGCTTACTCTCTTTTGAGTAGGTTGTTTTTTTTTATTTGCAATCTTCCGAAAGCAGAAGATATTGAAATTAATAATTTGTGATTTGCAAAGGTGATTACTTAATGGAGTGGGCTTTTTTGATTGTGTCATAACTTAACAGTGTTTACACCTTGTATGAAGCGTGTTATTTGGATGTGTTATAATCAAATTTGTGAAGAAATGTACACTAACAGTACCGTATTGTTAAATAGATAGGGGGTCGGAATGATGGATAGCCAATATTTCGTAGGTTGGGGTACATTGGCGTTGATAAATGCTGCCCTTGCACAAGGGAAGAATAGAACGGGGTTAAATTGGTTTTTACTTTCTCTTGTATTAGGTCCATTGGCAACACTAATTTTGTTATTTGTGGAAAAGAGACAGTAAAACTACATAATTGATATAAGTTAATAAAGTGAGAAGCATGGTATGTAGACTCTCGCCTATTCAGCAATTAGGTGTTTAATAAACGTTAGTCGATGATAGATCAGCTTCAATAATGTCATAATTTATAAGAACTAAATACGAACGTATGAATTTGACACGCCTACATTTATTGATTTCCTTGAAAATCAAAAGTGGAAGGGTGTCTTTTTTTGTGTTCAAAAAGAGTACGATTACTGAATTATGTTACGCTGTGACGCTAAATATTTATCACCAGAGATCTTGAAGTCATATGAACTAACTTTAATGCTCTTTGCGTAGCAATGTGGATAGGGATAGAGGTAGCATAAAAAGGACTTGTGTGTAATTTTACGCACAAGCCCATAGATAGATGTGTGATGGTTATTGTTTCTATTGGTAAAGGAGATAATAGTCTTTGTTAACGTTAATCTCTATTATCTAAAGAATTTTTACATTCTTTCTCACTATATTTTGTCTCACCCTCAAATATGTCAGTAACACCATCCGATGAAAGTATGTCTTTTTCACAAAATTGCTGAACTTGTTTTCCTTTTTTAGTTATTCCATAATAATAGGTTGTATTCGGCTCATCTTTAAAAATGACCATATAATGTCCGTGATAAAAATCTTTATTTATTAAGTACTTTGGCTCAATATAATGTGATTTTTCAATTTCTTCGTCTGTATATCCCTTCACTTCTAAGTATTCTGGAACATACTTATTAGCCATGTATTTTGTATACGGATTACCATTGTTTAGCACATAAATAAAACCCATTGGAATAGCAATGACAATAACAGCAATTAGGATACTAATTGTAATATATATCTTTTTTTTATTCATTTTACGTCACCCTTCTTTATTGTTGCTTTCTTCTTAACAATATTCATTTTTTACGCACAAGTCCTTGATTGATGTGTGATAAGCTTTGTTTATCTTATTGAAAAATAAAAATCCCCCCTATTATTGAAGCTACAAACCATTTGCTCAATTTATCCAATGAACATCTATTTTAGTGTAATTTTACCCTATTTTAGTATTTAATCAATTAAAAATTACTGCTTATTCGAAATTTTAAATAGTATCGTTTAACGGAGTGGTGTTGAATTTATGGAAAAATAATCTCATATTTTAAATGAAGGATGGACATTTGGAGGGGGAGTTAAGATGGGGTTATTTGATGGGATAATAGGTAATGCAAGTGAAGTTAATCTAGAAAAATTACAGGAAGAAGTTAAAGATTTACTAACACCTAATGAAACAATTAAGAATGCCTATAAAATTATAAGAGATACGTTTATTTTTACGGATAAAAGACTTATCTTAATCGATAAACAAGGAGTCACTGGAAAGAAAACGCAATATCATTCAATTCCATATAAGAGTATTCTTCATTTTTCAGTTGAAACTGCGGGAACATTTGATCTAGATGCAGAGTTAAAAATTTGGGTTTCCGGTAGTGAATTACCGATACAGAAAAACTTTAATAAATCAACTAACATGAGTTAATTTCATAATTCTAGTCCCTTTAGTATCAAGGGTTCTAAAACAATAAAAAACGGGCACCTCCCCAAATT
>NZ_LIYL01000051.1:0-18615 GCF_001278875.1 Lysinibacillus sp. FJAT-14222
ATGAAAGTATATTGTTTTACTGCATAAGACAAAGTTGTATTATAGAGTGTACGGGCAATTTCAAAACGTTTTAATAGAATATCCTTTTGCCATGGATCTATAAGTAACTTGAGTTCTATAATAAAACAATCTTTCTTCCATTTCGTCATTACCCGCCACTCCTTTCTTTTTTGATTATTCACAATATACAATATAAACATATGTTCTATAAAGAAAAAGCACTTCATTCCTCCCACCTCTGAAGAAGGGGGCTTTCTGAAGCTCACTTCTGTGAAGATACATTTTTATCAAAAACGATTTTTGCAATCTCTCTACATAAATGCATGACAGGTGAAACATTCATATTGCTTAAAAAGATAATCGTAACTTGGTCATCGACAAATCTAAGGAAATCACTTGAAAAACCGCTAATATCTCCAAAATGATGCACACATTTTTTCTCCATTAATTCAGAGACCATCCAACCACACGCATAAGACCCAAGATTTGGAGTCAACATTTTCTCTGTTAATTCCTTATGAAGGATTTTGGAAGATTTTATGGCCTTATCCCAAATAAATAGGTCCTCTGTTGTTGAATAAAAACCATAGAGCCTAATGGAAATGACATATCCGCATACGCAGCATGAATTGGTTCTTCCCAAAATGAATAGCCAGATGCTAAACCTGGAATCACCTTTACTCCATCATCACAACCTGTATGATACATACCTAATGGATGACATATATGCTGCTGTATGTAATCTGCATAAGGCATATCTGAAACTTTTTCTATAATGACCGTTAACAAAGCATACGCTGAATTTGAATAGCCAAAATTACTACCAGGTTCAAACTCTAATTCCCTTTCTTTAAAGGAATCAATTAGCTGATCTAATGTGGATGGCAATCTCATTGTACGAAACCAAAAATCAGGGGCATTTGTATAATTAGGTATTCCGGAACTATTAGTTAAACAATGATAGATTGTTATTTGTTGACCATTCGGATAATCTTGTAGATATTTTCCTACGTAATCATCAATATTCAATTTTTGCTTTTCATGCAATTGAAATATAGCCATCGCTGTAAATGCTTTCGTGAGTGACCCTATACGAAATTTAGTTGTTGGCACATTTGGAACGCTATGCTCCCAATTCGCCATACCAAAACCTCTGTTTAAAAGAATATTCTCATTAGATGTAATTAATAAAGTACCATTCAAATAACCGTTTCGATTATAAGAATCTACCCAATTATTTAACCGTTCCTCTAATAGCATGTGAGTTTCTCCTTACTAGAATGTTTAATCATCCTTCTTTATATTGATGGATTTTTTTCCTTACCTGATGAGTCGCCAAATCCACATATCTTTGGGGATTAATAAACGACTATCCTTTTCATCAATTTCATTTGTAGAGAAATACGCTTCTGGGTGATGTATACTTTAGGATTATTTCTTCTATATCCATGAAGATATTAAACCCTCTCAATATAAATATACTTCAAAGCAAAAACCTCCAATCCATACTCATACTGTGAATTTTTGCACAGTACGAAAAGATTAGGAGGTACGAAAATAGTTCATGTCTTTCTTTCTATTCATATATTATCCTCTACTATGAGTGAGTTGGCCTTCTATGATACGTATCGTAGTCATAGGAATGGGTATGATCCCCTTCAATTACTTTAATTCGAATGGACATTCCTTCTCCTACATTGGTGTTGATAAAAAACTGACCATTAAAGGCCTGTACCCTATCTTGCATTCCCCTGATGCCCATTGAATCAGCAAGAATGATATCATCCATTTTACATCCTACACCATCATCAGAATAAATAATTTCAAAGCCCTCTTCTGTTTCTAACAGATGAATTTCGACAGTGTTGGCATACGAATGTTTTAAAGCATTGTTTAACAACTCTTGGAAAAGCCGATAAATCATTAAGTTTAAACGCTCATCCTCCAAATATAGACGATCAATTGTGTAAATTAAAACAAAATCAGCACGCTTATGATTTTTTTGAATAAGCTTCTCAAGCGCAGCATTTAGTCCCAATGTATCTAATAAGGGGGGCTTTAAATTTTCACAGTAGCCTCTTAAATCATTCAACGAAGCAAGCATATGATCATGAATCTTGGAAAGGTTCGATTGAATATCTGACGTTTTCTTTGCATGTATAAATACATTCATTTCTCTAGCAATATGTAGCTGCTCTTGTAAAATCGTGTCATGAAGTTCTTGAGCTAATTGATATTTTTCTTCTTCAAACCTTAACCACAATAGCTTATTGAGCCAAGGTAGCTTATTTTTATCAGCATCCTTCATATGCTTTAACTGTTCGAGAAGATCTTCCACCATTTTTGTATTTTCTATAAAATTATTTAAGTATAAAAGCAATAATTCAAGCCATAATAATTCTTCATCCTTTAGATAGATAGATTTATTATGGTCTACAACTAATATTCTTTTATAATTAACATCCTGGTGGATAAAAGCAATATAAAAATGCTCAGTTTTCTTGATATCTCCTAAACCTAGCTTCTCAATTAAAACTTCATCAATCTGATTTTGTGTATATTCTTTTGATTTGCTCGTAGAAGTAACTTGATGTGTTTGTAAATCATAGGTTAAAACGTAAACTTGTTTAATCTCAAGATGTAAAGCAATTTCTTGAACAAATTTCTCAAGTAAGTCTTCAATCTTTACGACCCTTCCAATACTATCAACTGTCGTATACAATCGATGGATATAATCCCCTTTTGTTGAAAAAAGGATTTTTCGCTTGCTATAATCTATTTTCTCTTTAATGTAGAAAAGTGCAATTAACGATAAAAAGGCAAAAAAGAATATTTCCGTCATTCTTGAAATTGATAAATCAGTAATCCAATACAGACCTATTAATAGCCAAATTGTAAAAGCAAATGAAAAATTAAAATAATGACGTAAACGCGTAATAAAGTATTCCATATCAAAAATACGTTCAGTGAGCTGTGTACATATAAAGCTGTAAGGTATGAGAATTAAGAATAGGGAGCACACATCGGCAGAGAGTATGTATTGATTACATACAATTACTGGTAATGCATATAGAAAAAGAAACGGGAAGAACGGGATAATAATACTCATTAATAATACTTTTAATTGTGGCTTTCTGTACTTAAAATAATATATTATTAAAATACTAAGGATAAAAATAAGTAATAGGAAAAATAACCACAATATTATACTAGAGAATGTTGTTTTGGCAACTATACCACAGATACTAAGAAGAATAGCTATTAAAGGTATTGTATAAAATACTTTAATGTTACTAAGAAAAGCACAATGTATTCCTAAAAAGGAGAAATAATTTCTTAAAAAATGTAATAAGTATATTAAGCACAAAAGCATGCTACCACTATTTACAATTATCCCTACGCCATTTAGTTTACTAGACGCACCAATACTAACATAGGCTAGTGATACAGTTAATATAAACAGAATTAGTAAATTTAAAAGTTCAGTATTTTTCTGTTTGTAATACAAATAAAATGAAATCAATAAAGTCAAGAAATAATAAATAGAAGGAACTATCAACATATAGTAAAATTGTTCAGGTATATCTAAATGATTTATTTTTATTCTACTAATCTTTCCTTCTGGCTTCATTATCGTTAATTCATTAGCTTCTCGAATAACTGAACCATACTTTATATTAGAAACATCTTTAATTTGAACGCTATCAACATTTAGAACAATGTCCCCAAGAGAGATTCCTTGCTTATTTGCCCAATCTTTATAATAGGGATCTTTTACAACCCATTGTCCATCTTCTTCCTGTATTTTAATACTTATAAAAGGCGTGCTGTAAGTAATATAAAGCACATAAATACCTAGAGCTAGATATATACCTACAGCAAGCCAAAACCATTTACTTTTTAGTAACTTTATTGCCAAATTCCATTTCCTATGCGTAAATCTCCATCAAAGGACTCTAAAATTGCCTTCTGTTCAAGTTCTGTAACACCAACTAGAGAAGCTTTTTTTTCTTTCAACAAAGTTACCAACGACGGATTTTGTTCTAAAAATTGAATCATGTTAATCATAAAATCTCCTCATTTCATTAGTTTTTGTAATCACATCTATTATTTTGCTAAAAAATATTACTAATTCTTTTAAAGGAATTAATAACCATAAATGTAACTACAACTCCATTATACTATCTTCTTACATTTTTTCAACAAAATTTTCTATAAAATGCTAAAAAATAATGGATAAGGTAGATTTTTTGTTTAACATAGTATTTTCCTTACTATTTCGTCAAATTACTAATATAAATTTATTTACCAGACAATAAAATAAAATAGAAATAATTTACACTAATAACTATTTCATATTAAAATAAATTAAAAAGCTTATTCCTCCTCACCCTTTGGAATAAGCCTATGTAATATAAATCTTTTTACTCTTTTTTAGTTACAGGAACTACTTTTAGCGCTTGTCCAATTTCCCCATTGATTCAATTAACTTTATAGCTTGATCGTAAGGATATTCCTTACCAATTTCACAAGGTAGATTTTTAGAACACTTTAGTAAATCAGAAGCAGATATCTTTATGTCTAGCACATTTTTGATTTTGACTAAATCTTTTAATCCCCCAGTTGGTAAAGCTGTTAACAAAATATTACAAGTATCAATAGAGTTACTTAACTCCTCTTCCACTGACTGACTCACTAACACAACCACTATCAATCCAACTGTTAAAATCTACGGCAATAATAGATGCATTTTGCGGATTCATATCTCCGCAATCAACAGCGAAAATCCTACTCTCTTCAGTATCTAGTTCCATTAAAAAAACATTCCCACCACCGTCATCACCGATAGCAAGATAGCCTTTTGCATACTCATTTACTTCCCAAGTTTCGTTTCTTTCTATAATATCCTCTGTCCCATAAATCAGCACACCTCCGGCTATCGAAAGGCCATTAGTATATTTAAGTAACGTTCTATATGTAGTAGGTAGCTTAATGTTCATCATGTCTTCTAGGCTTAGTATTTCATTTTCGCTGGCTGGTGCATTTTTTATTAAGTCTGTAATTCTAGTTAAATTAAACATATTTCATCATCCTTTAGTATATACTCGCGATAAACCATCCCAACCTGATTTATTTTACAAAACGACAATGTTCATTCAAGACATGGTAAAAACCATACCATATTTTTGTCTTTACCAACTATCATCAATATATTTAGCATCAATCGAATCCACTAGCCAAACATTATCATTTCCATAGTAAAACTTAACACCTTGGTCGTAGGCTTCCTTTGCGTTTATCTTCAATATTCGAGGTTCATTATCTCTTCTTTTTCCAACGAGAGTAGCTGTTTCCGTATCTACTGACAAATGTACATATTGTCGCGATCGCGGAAGGAGTCCTTCTATCTTAATTTTCTCTAGAAATCTCTTAGCAGTACCATGATACAACACATTTGGTGGTATTCTTTCTTCTTGTGCTATCTTATGAATACTATTTGAATGTCCATATAGTGCCCTAATCTTATTATCATGTATTTCATGACGCTTCTTCTCTGCCATATTGACCATGTCAATAAATTCATTAACCTCTAACTGCCTCCATTTTGGTGTGGCTGAAAAAGCAGCTCTTAATTGTTCTAGAGAAACCCAACCTTCATCATCCATTTCTAATTCATATTCCCATGGAGCATGCCTAAGTGCATACGAAACTTCCTTGCTTAACTCTTCATAAGCCATTATATTTTCTCTCTCCCTAGTCATTTTAAGCCCTTTCAATAATTGAGCTATTCTTTTGTAACCATTGTCTTGCTTCATACTTCAAAATATGGATACTTGGCATTTTTTCACATATTTATACACCTCCCGATCGATTGGACTTCCTAAAAATTTTGTGTAATGATCGAAGTAAAGAGTTCCATAGTTAATCATCTAATTTCTCCTTTAGTACCTTCTATATTGTTTCCATCTAAATTTCAACTAAAGACAGCACTTCAAAACTAGCACAGTAAAATTTAATGATGTTATCTTCATAATCTTCTACTAAATATTTATTATCTAATTCAAAACCATTTTTACTTAAATTATGAATTGTAAAGCCCATTAATTGGTTGTAACTATTTCCAAATCCTATTAAATCAAGGACAGAAACATCATTAAATTTCATCTTCAACATATACTTTCTTCTATCCACTTCTACTAAAAAATCTACTTCTAAATAGGAAACTTCATCATAATATGGATTGTATCCTATATAATAATTGAAACCTTTAATATAGTTAACATTCGTTGAACTGAAATTGGGAATCTTTTTTAGAATTACTGTTTCTTCATACCACTCTTTTGTCATTTGTATTAATACTCCTTTGACTATTGTTTATGATTATAAAGATTCCATGTATCTTCAATACACTACTTTCATCTGAAGTAAAAACCGCATTCCTGATTAGACTAAGTTGTAAATATCACCTATTTTAATTGATTTCTTCCGGTATTTTAAATAAACAAAGAGTATCTAATGCTTCAAAAATGTTGTCGCCCAATTTATATAATGAGCTTGCATTTTTAGCAAACACCTTACCCGATTGAGAGATAAACATAATTAAATAACCACGATATGCTTCACCAACTACAATAAGAGGCTCATTTATCCGCGCCTCAAATTCCTCAAAGTCTTCTTTTCCATAATAATCCCCTACTGCTTCTTCAGGGCTAAAATGAAATGTTTCTATACTTCCGTTAGGGTGTTTATATTTATATGTCATCCCACCAAAAACGGTTAATACATCAATCACAGAATCATACACTTTGTATCCCATCGCTTCCAAAAACAATACGGTAATCTTTCAAGGCTGTTATCTTAAAAAGCTTCCCATTCATCAAATTGAACCACAAGTCTACCGAACCTTTAATTTCATATCTAATAAAAAACTTTGTAAACAACCTTGACTTCTCATCCATATTAGCAATTAAATCGTAGAACTGGCTTATATGACTATAAAGCTTAATCCCTCCAAGTCCTACCCAAGGAACAATAGGTAAATTGTTATCAACCACTCTACTCACTTCCTTTACAGAAACCAGGATAAATTCTCTCAATTTTGCTATACTATGCTGGAAATACTGATGCTGTTTATATGAATGCTATGGGAAAGGTAGCAATGGAAGCATGGGATCCTGATGCCATTATTATTGATCTGCAAGATTTAAATTATGAATGGGGAGATATGCTAGAATATGTGTTTGATATTAGGGCAGATAAATACCCTAATAAACTTAATTAAATCATTCCCATTATTTTTTCCTGTTGATACGTTTAAAATGCCTGGTAATACATATTTAGAAATTAAGTTAAAAAAATATGTAAATTCATCCCCAAAATTTGCAATTAAATTTTCTTTCTGCTTTTTCCCAATCATTCAAAGAAGGTGGATCTAAATCACCCCATTCTCTATCCAACACTTGAGATAAAACGGCTTCCACTTCATCATATGTCATATTACATTACCTCCCTAAGTGTGTTCTCCTCATTATTTTCTGACATTAAGCTAACTTAATTCTAATACATCGGTAAATAAAGCATCTCCTAAAGTAAATCGACTATTAAATGGTTAAATTTTTGGTAATTCACGCCATTCATAACCACCATTTCTATTCAAATCTCGTAAAATTCTTCTACCAAAATGACTTCCATAGAAGTACAATAAAATTCAATAAATTCGAATCCATCATTTTCACCATATCCACTATCATCATGTACATGATAACGCTGGCTGCTCACCAAACCTTGCTCTTTCATATCATGAACAATTAAGTCCCTTGACAGTGGAAAAGTTGTTGCTTTTCTTATCGTTAAATCGTCAACATGATAATATCTAATCCTTATTTTGAAAGGTTCTTTTGTTTCTATAAAGGTAATATGAAAGGTAAGATCCAGTGTTCCAATATAGTTATCTTCAACATCATTTTCAACATTATATTCAATCTTTACGATTCTCTCGTAAACCCAAACACCATCTAATCTTTGTGTAATTAGTTCTTTGTTTTTTAAATGCACTATGCTCTAACCTTCTTTTCATTTGATAGTCCAAGGTATAAACCAAAACCAATCAAGCTCCTATTATCTGTGCTATTTTGCAACCTCACTATCTGTTATTTTTTCAAGACTTTTTCAGCCAGTATTTTAGCCTCTTGATCATTTAATAATTTATCAGGTATAGCATTAAAAAATAGTAAAAATTCTTTAAGCTCTACATCATCTTCATCCCAATTAATCGCCTTTTGGGCGTGATGAAATGCAGCCTGATAAGCCCCCTCTATATGACATAATGGATGAGCTAAAATAATTGAAGCTATATAGTGAAGGAAAGCTGTTTCCCTACTTTTTAATAAATCTAAAACAAAAGAATAATATATGATACTTTCTGATTTATAACACAAATCCAATATATAATTCTCGAATTCATCTTTAGTCAAACCATCCACTAAAGTTTTGGCTTCTATTAATTTTAACGAAAGAATGAAGTTTTCTAATATAGTTTTACCTTGCATAAAGTCGATTCATTGTCATACATAAAATTTTCGTGATTTATCTTCCATCTATCTTCCAGGAACATCTAACTTAACATATCTTCTCATTATGATACACTCTTTTTCCTACTTCCTTATCTCTGTTAATTCCGATACTTAATAGTTCATGCATAAAGAAATGTATTTATGCTATAGAAATATTTTACAAATGAATTACGACACCTTAGTTTTCCTTATAAAATCCTGATAATTATAATTTAAAGTTTCATTAACAAAGGTTTTTCAACAGTCACCACTTGTTGAAAGAACAAAATAACAATCGAAAGGATAATTATATGAAACAAAAGCTTTCACCTATATCTACCAAAGAGCGGATTGAAACACTCGATGTGTTAAGGGGGTTCGCATTATTAGGAATCATATTAGCAAATATTGTTTGGTTCCTTTACCCTGTATACATGCAGGAAGATTTAAGTTTTAAAAATGAATGGACTTCTTTTTGGAATGACGCCGATTATACAGTTAAAACTATTCTTACTATGTTTGTCGATGGAAAATTTGTCATGCTCTTTTCCATGCTGTTCGGTTTTGGCATGGTCATCATGCAGGAAAGAGCTGCCGCAAAGCAACTAAATTTTTGGGGAATTTATTCTAGACGACTTATTGCGTTATTTATTTTCGGTTGTATCCATGCCTATTTCATTTGGTTTGGAGATATTTTAACAGACTATGCAATTTTAGGATTATTACTCCTTCTCATGCATAAGTTAAAACCCAACGCTATGTTAATCATTAGCTTAACTTTATATAGCTTACTTTTGGGATCATTAACGTTTGGAGCTCTATCCTCCGATTCTACTACGACAATGTCAATGTCTATGTCCATGTCAGAGGAAAGTCGTCAGCTCATGCAGGTTACGATAGATGCCCATCAAAATGGAAATATTCAAGAATTAATGGATGCTAATTTTATGGAAAGAACTTTTTATACAATCCGTAATGGGCTATATGTTCTTTTTCTAGGCAACCCTATATTTTATTTATTTTCAAATCTTCCGTTCTTACTAATGTTCTTATTTGGAGCAGCTGTTGCGAAGAAAAAATGGCTGCATCGTTTTGAAGAATATCGAAAAGGCTTTTTCATTACGTGGTTACTAACATTGATTTTTGGTGGGACATTGGGCTGGATATTACCTTTCCTTTCAGAAAACTTTTCTGCTGTTCAATATATTAGCTCACCACTCCTAACAATCTTTTATGCCATTAGCTTGATCTTTATTTATCACACGGTGAATGGGAAGAAAATTTTACAGTGGTTAGCGTTCCCTGGAAGAATGGCATTCACAAACTATATCGGCCAATCTATTATATGTACATTTTTATTTGGACCATTTGCATTCGGCGTATACGGAAAACTTCACTTAACGACAGCTATCATCATTGCCATTGTCATTTTTGCTTTCCAAGTGATTTTTAGTAAGCTTTGGTTATCCAAATTCCGCTTCGGGCCACTAGAATATGTTTGGAGGTCATTCACTTATTTAGGTATTAATAAGGAATCTAAAAAAGTATAGCTTAGGTGCTGATCAACTGTGAGTTCTCGATAAATTTAGGATTCTTTTTGATAAAATGAACTAAGGGGCTGTATGTATAATTAGAGAAATCATTTATAACAACAAGAAAGGATTGATAAATATTGAAGCAATCATTAAAACAGGCGATAGCTTTACAAGCCGTAGAGGAGTCTGTTACTTATACGGATAGTAAATTAGGCGGACGACCTTATTGTAAATTAGGTGATAGCTTTCCTGTACATAGTAGTGGCACACCTTATATGTTTTTAGCACAGCTTAATTTTTCTCAGCTACCTTCACTGGAAGATTACCCACAGCAAGGGCTTCTACAGTTTTTTGTGTTGGCAGATGAGGATTATGGTGTTTACGAGGATGGTTATTATTGTCGCTATTATGCGGACTTTGAGCCCTCTCATGATATAGAGCCTTTTTCTGATAAGGAGATGGAGTATGAGCTATGTGAACCAATTATCTTTGGTGGTCCTTATGCATTTAAAGCAACATTACGAGAAGAGTTAGTACCATACACAGATCCTCGCTCCGTTCATTATGACTTACCAATGGAGAACCCTGCATATTCAAAGTATTTTGATCAAACAGATGGTAGTGGCACAAAAATAGGTGGCTACGCATTTATGGATCAAAATAGTTTTGATGAGAATAATGGCAATGCAGAGCTGCTGTTTCAATTAGATATGGAGGGTGATGCCCATAAGACATATGCCATGATAGCAGACTCTGGCACATTGCAATTTTTTATCGAGCGAGATTCTCTGATCGCAAAGGATTTTTCTAATCTTTATTATTATCTTTACAGTATGTAATAGAAATCGTATCGCTAAGGCAGTGGCGATACGTTTTTATTGCCTTCGCGTGTAAATATGCCTCAATCGTAAGAGTCAAATAGCGCCCACCTGTTACTCAGGGGGCGCTATTTGACTCTTACATAAAAAACTTAAATTAATTGGTCTAGACTCCCATCAACTAAGAGTATTGTCTGGATAGGGTATTTTTCCTGCGCAATATTCCTTCCATAGCCCATTTAACCAACTACTATTAAAATTACAAAGCACTGCCTCTAATAATAATGCAATATCATCTGATAAATAAGCTGCAAGATCAGGTTGGATGTTCAGACATAAGATCAAATACTTTCCAACTGATTATTTCAATGTCAGTATTGATTTCCTGCTTGATCGAACAAACAGAATAGATAGTAATGTTGAAAATAGTAAAATACAAAAATAAGTTAGATTTGTAACGAAAATGCAGAGAATTGCAATTAAGTAAAGTTACAATTCTCTGCATTTTTATTTTGCAATTAACAACTAGAGGCGAAGTATTCCTATCACTTCTGATGATTCGTTAGATTAAAGGGCGATATATATCATTCCAGTAAGGAATCATCTCTTCTGAAAAAATATAAATAAAATCATTAGAAGATAGGTTTCCTAAATTATCTAATGCAATTCCAAACTTGAAATATATTTTATAGTTTCTGTTTATAAAATACTCTTCATTTTTTAAACTATCCAATTTAGAACCGAATTTTGATAACAATTTATTATCAATAAAAACTTCCTCTTTACAATTTAAGGCTAGTTGAATTAACTGTCCTTTTTCATTATACATTGCTTGACTATTCGTCCTGTTTTCTGTAGTTATACCCTTTTTTTTATTCTTGCTTATTTTTAAAGGAACTCCCCATATTTTTTCAATTTCACTCAGTTGCATGCCGAATTTCAATAATCCAACAGATTGATACGGAGTAATTTCATATTTTAAGTTTATTAGCTGATTATCAATACTTCTGAATTGAAAAGCTAATTTTATATCTTTCTCGTAAATATTTTTTTGGTTATCTGAATAAATTGTTAATTGAATTCCATCATCAGGAAAATCTAAACCGTAAATCGACATGTTATACTGAGGAAATATATAACATCCATCAACAAAATACGGATTTTCTTTGAATAAAAATTGCTTTGATTCATTCATTAAATCAATTTTTTGATTATTCAAGAAAATAACATCTGGATTGTTCACAGAAATACTTACTAAAACATCATCTACAAAATGAAATATATATTCATCTTGATATAGAAAAAATTCTTTTCCATTGACATTTTTCTTATCCAATTCACCTATGATATTTTTTAAATCTGAAGATGTCATAGATAGCTTTACTTCGTTTATCCCGATTTTGGGTAATATTTTTAACTCTCTTCTCATACCTTCTACCTCATCTGCAATATTTTCTTGTTAATCTTTTTGTTCTGCATTGGTTATATATCCATTGTCTCCTGCGTATTCCAACATTTCTCTTATTCCATCATTAAATTGAGAACCAAATTTTCTTTGTACGTCTCGTATGTCAATTTCCATCGCTTTTCCGAATTTCCCACTATCAATCAATTCCTTTTGGTATGCTCTCCATTGTTTCCCTTTGTTATAACTTCCCCAACTAGCTGTATCAAGATGATCGGGAGTAGGCATCCAAATTGCTGGTCCTTTCGCATAACTTACTGGAGAAACTGAGTTTGCAGGCATATGATGTACCTGACCTCCTATGTTCGTTGCTCTAACACTAGCATAGGAACCGCCTTGTTTTAAACCAAAAATATCAATATAAATATTAGGGTCACTGACATATCCATAGAGCGTAGGATTCCCACCCGCAAGCCCAATAGGGTCTGGCTGCGTATACATACCCATACTAGGGTCGTAATAGCGGAAGCGATTATAATACAAACCACTGCTCAAATCGTGGTACTGCCCTTGATACCTAAACGGAATGAAATCCTGCTCACCAGTGAACTCCACCATTCGTCCATAAATATCAAGCTCAGCTGACCAAACCTTTTTACCTTCTTCATCATAGGCTTTTACAGGCGTTCCAAGATAATCACTAATAATACTGTAATTACCTTCATTCGTAATTTTAGCTGAAGGAATGAATCCATTGTTAAATACCCATGTGACTAGATTATCTGGTATTTCTGAGTCGTTCTGTGATGAATACTCATCTATATTTTCAAATATATCTGAATTATTATACAAGAAATACTCATGTAGGATAGTATTCCCATCCCATACGAATTTCATTGTATTTTCGTCAGAACTTTTCTTTATTCGTCTACCTAGCGAGTCATACTTAAAAGTAACTTCTGTGTTGTCTGGTTTGATGACCTTCGACATCATACCATTGCCATAGTATTCGTACTTCCACGTATCACCGTTCTTCTCAACCTTCTGAACAAGATTACCTTCTTCATCATAAGAGAATGTTGCCTCTCTCGTTTCAAGCAATCTACTTCCAGCACCATAAACACGATCTGTCTTTTCTTTAGTTTCATACAAATTCCCTACATCGTCTACACTACGGTGTAAGAAGTCAAATTGATCGCCTTGATTGGAACAAACGAGGTTACTAAATTCATCATAACCATAAGTAACTTTTACACCTGTTAACTCGTTAACCATGCTTCGTAAGCGACGATTGACATCCCAATTATACACGCGTCTTCGTGTGTCACGATTTTGACTACTTATGCTGTGATGTGTCGGTCTACCCGTTGCATCATACTGCCATTTGCTAATGACATCCCCTGGTAAGATTCTCTCAATCTCTTGACCAAGTTCATTGTACTGCATGGATGCTGTCCATTGTTCTTGCTCTGAGCGAGAGGCTGTGATTTGTGACACATTTCCCATTTCATTTCGAGCGACATCGATTTTTGCACCTAAGCTACTCGTAATCTGTGAACGGTTGCCTAATTCGTCATAACTGCTTGAAATCCAATGGTCATTTTGCCATTCCTTGATCACTTGTCCAGATGGGTCTCGCTCCAGTTTTACTTTCACATGCTCATTTTCAGTCTCAATTAACGAACCATTTTTGTCATAGCCAAACGTTTCCCAGGTGTCATCGTAATAATCAGCTCGAATGATATTCCCTAGACCATCATGTTGATACGCTGTCCAACGATCACCCGGACGTTGAATTCTCTGAACTAAACCAGCCAGACTTCGCTCATACGTTCTTTCAATCTCATCAAAGCCGACTTCCTTAATGATATTGCCTTTCGTATCACGTTCAAACTGATACGCTTCGCCTTTTTCATTGATGACAGCGGTTAACTGCTCTTCTGTATTTATTGGTATTATCAATAGCCTTTTTATGGCAAAATTATATCACTTTAGTATTTAGTTTTTTAGAGTGAGCATAAACAAGAAAAACATATGTAAAAAGGTTTATGCTCCTCTTTAACATATGTTTTTTGAATTTAATATCACTTTATCATCAGAGATCTAATATGGAACTTGTTATTGTAGGACCCTGTTTCTATCTCATGCTATACTAGTTCATCCGTACAGAACTATTTTTATTTTTGAGAATCTTTGATTATCGGAACAACTTGTACAGCTATCGGGTAAAATAATTTTTCATTATAGCTTAGTACCTCTTCAGGCCAATAAAATTTTTGAAGACGTTTGTTATATCCAACTTCTTGAGAATCTACTACTTTCATACCAATATTACAATGACTAGAAATATGTTTTTTCAATAATTTCCCTATTAACTTAGCTGACTCACTTTTACTTGGATTCCAGATAAAACTTGTATGATTGACTTTTTCATCATTTTTTTCGTATACATTATTCTTTTCGTAAAGGTTAAGAATATAAATAAAATCATGCTTATCTTCAATATATGGTCTAGTATTTAATGATCTAATCTTTTTATCAAAATTTTCTTTTGTACCAATTGAAATAGCCATATCCTTATTTAAATAATCATTTTCATTTAACAATTCACCAAATTTTAGACCTTCCTTATGATAATTAATATCTTCAAAAAAGATCAAATCATTTTTTGATAAAAAATCGTTGATAAGATGAACTATAAAACTTCGTTTAGCTATTATATCTAGTTCCATTTTATATAAATCTCCTACAAATTATTTTTTCTTACAAAGTGTACCCGAACTTTTATTATTATGCTCTGGGTGATTATAGGATCTAAACTCCACTGGATCAGCTACATTATGTTTTCCCCGTACATTGTTCAAATCGTCAAGTGCTTGCTGTTCTCTTTTAATAGGTGATCCATCTTTTTTTGTTTTCCCGACATTACCCCACTTTTTATTACCATCAGCATCTCTATAAATTATATCTGGTCGTCTACCTTGTTTATTACCTCCTGGCGTTTCAATAAGCGTTTCCTGTCTTCTTCCTCCACCATTTAGAACTGTACCACCATTTGCCTCGACTTCATCGCCCCAAGCCTTTATCATTTCATTATGTGGTCCTTTACCATCTGTCTTAGGTCCTCGTTTAGCTAATCCAAATGGATCAATCCAAATATTTGGATCATGTACATAACTATAAAGTTTAATGCCACCAGATAAACCAATCGGGTCTGGCTGTGTATACATTCCCTCACTTGGAGAGTAGTATCGGAATCTGTTGAAATATAATCCTGTCTCAACATCTTCATACTGTCCTTGATAACGGAATGGAATAAAGTTTTTCTCACCTGTAAATTCATTCACTCTACCGTAGATATCAAGCTCAGCCGACCAAACTTTATTACCTTCTTCATCATAAGCTTCGACAGGCGTTCCTAGATAATCACTAATGATGCTGTAATTACCTTCATTCGTGATTTTAGCTGAAGGTACGAACCCATCGTTAAATACCCATGTGACTAGATTATCTACTATTTCGGAGTCAGTCTGTAATGAAGATTCAACTAGATTTTCAAATTTCTCTGAATCATTCTGCGTGAAACACTCATGTAGGATAGTATTCCCATCCCAAACGAAACTTGTTGTTTTCTCGTCAGAACACTTCTCTATTCGTCTACCTAGCGGGTCATACTTAAAAGTAACTTCTGTGTTGTCTGGTTTGATGACCTTCGACATCATGCCATTGCCATAGTACTCGTACTTCCACGTATCACCATTCTTCTCAAATTTCTGAATCAGATTACCTTCATCATCATAAGAGAATGTTGCCTCTTTCGTTTCAAGCAATCTGCTGCCTGCACCATAGACACGATCTTTCTTTTCTTTTGTTTCATATAAATTCCCTACATCATCGAAACTTCGGTGTAAGAAGTCAAATTGACCGCCTTGATTGGACCAGACGAGGTTACTGAACTCATCGTAACCATAGGTAACCTTTACACCAGTTAACTCGTTTACAATGCTTCGCAAGCGCTGATTGACGTCCCAATTATATGCGCGTCTTCGTGTATCACCGTTTTGACTACTTATTCTATGGTGTGTTGGTCTACCTGCTACATCATACTGCCACTTGCTAATGACATCTCCTGGTAAGATCCTTTCAATCTCTTGACCAAGTTCATTGTATTGCATTGATGCTGTCCAAAGGGCTTGCTCTGAGCGAGAAGCCGTGATTTGCGACACATTACCCATTTCATTACGAGCGACATCGATTCTTGCACCTAAGCTTCTCGTAATCTATGAATGGTTGCCTAAAACTGATATTAACTTTTTAAATTATAAAAAATAACTATTTTCTGAATTTAGGCGACACCATGTCTCAATGTCTCAAAACTTTAATATCAAAGTTTCGAGCGATTTCGGTAATAAACAAGTAAAAAAACTTAATTCCAACACAAAAACATATGTAAAGAAAGACTTATACGTCTTTTTTACATATGTTTTTTTAATCTTTATTAAATCCATTAAATAACACAAAAGACTTGTAATACTGTTGTTTCTTTATTTTTATATTATTGTTGGTTAAAACTCACTTCTTTATTATATCTTAATATTTACGTTCTTCTTCTTCATCATCTAGTATATGATTAAAAAAGTCAGAAAAATTCTCCCATACATCTGGCTCGGAAATAAAATCTTGCTCCTCTAATTTAGTTATTTCTACAGAATCTAGCCAAATGATTGATGGTTTGTTTTCTGTATCCATAACAATAATACTTTCATCTTGTTCAGCAATAACAACAAACCTACTCGGTAAACCAACGGCCTCTCTAATTCTCAAAGTTTCTCCAATAAGATTTGTTGAATCAGAAAATAAAAAAGAATGTATATTTTTCCCTCCAACATCTCCTCCACTGTAGAAACTAGATACTTCACGAAAATCATTAGGTAGTTTTATTTGAAGATCATATTCGATTTTATCCAAGTAATCATTAGAAATTCCATCAATATCGTATAAAACTCTGTATTTATTTAGCAATTCATTCATATCATTCATTATATTTCCACCTCTTCTAAAAAATTATGATTTACATCGGGTTTTCCAATATTCTCGTGTATCGACATCAAATTTCGGCCTATTTATCGGATAATTAGGATGTGGTTTATTTCTCCCAAATTGACTATGCAATATATCTTGCCCATACTTTCCAACACCATGATAACGAGTACTTGCTTCTACTAATGCTCCTCTCGAATCTTGACCTAGATGATGTAATGTTGCAAAACTACCATCCGATAGTTGTGGTGCTTTTCCGTATTTATTTGCCGCATCCCTATTCGTCATACCAATATACCTTTTATCACCTGCACTTCTAATTTCATCCCAATTAATATCATCTCTTTGATACACATCATATGTTTGTCTAGTTCCCTTTGGTCTTGTTGCAGTCCAAATAACTTTTTTCCAATTTATCAAGCCAAACGGATCCAGCTCCATGAGAGGGTCACTAACATATCCATATAACGTTGGATTATTCCCCGCTAGCCTAATAGGGTCTTGTTGTGTGTAAATCCCCTCACTTGGTGAGTAATATCGGAATCTGTTGTAATATAATCCGATTTCCACGTCTTCATACTGCCCTTGATAACGGAATGGAATGAAATCCTTTTCACCTGCAAACTCTATTACTCGCCCATAAATATCAAGCTCAGCCGACCAAACCTTTTTACCTTCTTCATCATAAGCTTCGACAGGCGTTCCAAGATAATCACTAATAATACTGTAATAACCTTCATCCGTAATTTTAGCAGAAGGTACGAACCCATCGTTAAATACCCATGTGACTAGATTCTCTGGTATTTCAGACTTATTCTCTGAGGAATACTCAACTGGATTTTCTAATTTATCTGAATCATTCTGCAAGAAATACTCATGTAGGATAGTATTCCCATCCCATACGAATCTCATAGTTTTCTCGTTAGAACTCTTCTCTATTCGTCTACCTAGCGAGTCATACTTGAAAGTAACTTCTACCTTGTCTGGTTTTATGACCTTCGACATCATGCCATTGCCATAGTATTCGTACTTCCACGTATCACCATTCTTCTCAACTTTCTGAATCAGATTCCCTTCATCATCATAAGAGAATGTTGCCTCTCTCGTTTCAAGCAATCTACTTCCGGCACCATAGACACGATCGGTCTTTTCTTTCGTTTCATACAAATTCCCGACATCATCAACACTGCGGTGTAAGAAATCAAATTGACCGCCTTGATTGGACCAAACGAGATTACTGAATTCATCGTAGCCATAGGTAACTT
>NZ_LIYL01000051.1:18736-52136 GCF_001278875.1 Lysinibacillus sp. FJAT-14222
AATTTCTTGATTCATTGTACTGCATTGATGCTGTCCAATTTTCTTGCTCTAAACGAGAAGCCGTGATTTGCGACACATTCCCCATCTCATTACGAGCGACATCGATTTTTGCACCTAAGCTACTCGTAATCTGTGAACGGCTGCCTAATTCATCATAACTACTCGTAATCCAATGGTCATTTTGCCACTCCTTGATCACTTGTCCAGATGGGTCTCGCTCCAGTTTTACTTTCACATGCTCATTTTCAGTCTCAATTAAAGAACCATTTTTGTCATAGCCAAACGTTTCCCAGGTATCATCATAATAATCAGCTCGAATGACATTCCCTATACCATCATGTTGATATGCTGTCCAACGATCACCTGGACGTTGAATTCTCTGAACCAATCCCGCCAGACTTCGCTCATATGTTCTTTCAATCTCATCAAAGCCAATCTCCTTGACGATATTACCTTTCGCATCACGTTCAAACTGATACGCTTCGCCTTTTTCATTGATGACAGCGGTTAACTGCTCCTCCGTATCATAGGTGAATTTAACTTTCTTTCCACCTTGTTCTCGAGCCTTCAAGCTGCCAAGAATGGTGTAATCAAAGGCTACTTGCGTATGGTTATCTTTCGCAAAAACAACATCATCATAGGCATCGTACTTTAATTGAACGTCGTTACCATCTGGAAGATTTGCCCATACAAGGCGATTCAAGTTATCATAACGGAATTTCTCTGTGGCCCCTAGAGGATAAATACGCTTATAAGTACGTACAATTACGTTCGAATAACCATGTACATTTTTGCTCACCAATGTATATTACAACTTTACTTGGAGTGGCGAGCATGATAGCCTTGTTCGGCTAGCCAGCCCTTGTAGTAGCTGGGTTTTGGCTGCCGATTCATGCGAGTAGAGGTCTCCATGTCAAGTTGTAATTATTCATACACATGAATAGAGAAGTACATTTTGAGCGAAAGTGTACATGCTTAGACAAGCAAAAATGTACATCTCGATGCGGACATTTATACTAGAGGATTGGTCGTTGTTGTGCAGTTACCACGACGGTCATAAGTCCTTGTCGAACTCGTCCCGTCTGGCAATGTTACTTGACTCAGGTTCAGATCAGCATCATAAGCTAAGCTTTAGTTAGATTTATATCAACATTCTTTTTAAGTTTAGGTCTTTATTACGAAAGATTAAAAGGGCAATAAAATCCTTTTAAATGGATTTATTGCCCTTGTTAAATTTAACTTCAAATCTTTTAATACACTAAAGATCTGTTACAGAATAGATTCCCTATTGTATTTTCTTATCTATGGTAATTCTATTGACGTTACAACCTTTAGCAAAATGTGTTTTATCAGTTTTTTAGAATACTATCTAATCTAATTTTTAATCCATATCTGCCACATTAAAGTTGTATCTTTCATCTTCGCGTGGATCATTAAAACCTTCAAATTCATTTACTTTAACAAGAGAAAACAAAAAACCAAAATTCGCATTAGGATAATCTAATTTATTCTTACGTGCATAGCCCTTTATAGATACCGAATATTTACCAGAAGATACATTATACCCAAATCCAGAATTTAATGTAATTCCATCTAATGTTTGATACGATACTTCATCATTTCCTATAAATTTATTTTTATCGAATTCATAAAATAAACCCATACTAGCAATCCATAATGTATCTTGAACTTCAATATTGAAGTCATGATATACTAATTTTTCCTCCCATTCATCGTCAAATGATTGATTATAGTTATCAAGCTTGATTACATATTTTATAGAGTCTATGGGTAAAAAAGGAATCCATATACCTTCAGTAAGTAAAGTTAAATATCGATTATGATTATCCTGAAAATTCTTTAATAGTTTTTTTGACCTAACTTTTTCTTTTTTTAAAAAATCTTCTAATACGTCTAATGAAAATAAACAAATGCCGTAACTTGAGACAGTTAAAACTCTATCCATAATAATATCTCCTTTTCTTCTATTTACAAGGAATTTTCCCATTTGAATGTAACTCTTTTATTTTATCTAATGCTTCTGCAGGGGTTAAATTTTCGAATAACCTATCATCAGTGTATGGTATTTTCAAATAACCTTTAACGTCAATATCTTTGTATGCTTTAGCAGCTTTGTCAAAAAATTCATCAGCTGTTCCAGTATATTTTGAACCGTGATAAGGTATTCCTTCTTCTATAAGTTCTCTATGCAATTTTTTGTGAAGATCTGCTGTTCCAGCTCCTTTATCTGGATACCATGCAATCGAAGTTTTTTGGCTTAATTCTGTAATACCTAAAGCCCCAGCTATTGATCTCGGCATCAAATGATGACCCATACCTGTTCAGCAACATTTTCAAAATATTCATGAATATGAATTACTCTATGGTAAGCTCCAGGTTGTAAACTATTTCGATCTAAATGTTTCAAAATAACCCCATTATCTGCACTAATATTTCGGGAAAGACATATGAGAAAAAGGTCTTATTAAGGTAAATAAAATTCATTAAAAAGAGTAGCAATAAAACCCTGCTCGGGATTTAAGCTACTCTTTTTATTTGCTATATAAACATTACCAACCTAGAATTTTATCAAAAAGTTGATATCCATATTCTACAACCCATGCTTTATTCTAATTGAGAACATTCATATAACAAATTATTTTTAAAGTCATCCGCAGACACCCTTACAACTTCTGGATTTTCTGGTACTTTAAATACAACCACATACGTTCCATCATCTGACATATTGGGTAATATTTCTTCTAAAAGTGTATTTAAATATATTTTTTGTGGTTTACAGTTTTCCCATTCATCTCCTATACATTTCATAGCGTACTCTTTAAATGGCCAAATAGGCATTGAAAGATTTCCCTCTTCATCTGAAGTTGTAACAAACCCATCATTTAATTTCAAAGACCACGCCTCTTCCCAGTCTGCAATACGTTTTACAGAGTAAATATATCTATCTCTAGCTGATTTTTTTATCATAGCTTTAAACTCTGGACTTGATTCAAATCCTCCACTCATATTAAACTCCTCATTTCTTCTTTTTTATTAAACAAGGTGCTTTCTTACTCGCTCCTTCTTTATTTTTTCTTCCTTTGTCGTCAAGTACATGTTGATTTTTATGATCCTGAATAACTTTAAGATCCGAGTGCATATAATCATAACCTTTGTCTGACTCATATCCATACCAATGAGCTAATTCAAAGCCTATAGGATTACGCACATTTCTAATAACTTTTCCATTTCCTCTTTTCTTCCCTAATCTATTTAATTCTTGTCGCATCCAGCCTCTAACATATCTTGGCTGCTTCGGATCATTGACCAGTGCTTTTAACCTTTGCTGTTTCTTTCCTCGACCAGCAGAAAGACCAAAAGGATCTATCCAAAAATTAGGATCACCAACATAACTATATAACGTCGGATTATCTCCCATAGATCCAATTGGATCTTGCTGAGTATAAATCCCTTCGCTTGGAGCATAGTATCGGAAATTATTGTAGTAAAGCCCTATCTCAATATCCTCATATTGACCTTGATAACGGAAAGGAACGAAATCCTTTTCACCAATAAGTACTTTAACTCGTCCATAAATATCTAATTCACCTGACCAGACTCTACTTCCTTCTGAATCATATGCTTCAACAGGCGTTCCAAGGTGATCTGTGATAATACTAAATTTCCCTTGTTTCGTGAGTTTAGCAGACAGTATGAATGTTTCAGGATCGAATATCCAAGTTACAAGACTTTTAGGAATTCCACCCGAATCATGATTTTCAATGTTAGTAGATGTACTTCTAACATTCAGGTCACTAGCATCGTCAACCCATTCATGCAAAATCGTATTCCCATCCCACACGAAATGAGTAGTTTTTCCCTCACAACTCTTTTCAACACGCCTACCTAATGGATCATACTTAAACGTAACTTCCTTAACCAAGTTGCTCTTTGAAAAAAGAACAACTTTAGACATCATCCCACTGCCATTGTATTCGTACTTCCACGTATCGCCATTATTCTCAACTTTCTGAATCAGATTACCTTCATCATCATAAGAGAATGTTGCCTCGCTTGTTTCAAGTAATCTGCTTCCCGCACCATAAACACGATCTGTCTTTTCTTTCGTTTCATACAAATTCCCGACATCATCGACACTGCGGTGTAAGAAATCAAATTGTCCGCCTTGATTGGACCAAACGAGGTTACTGAATTCATCGTAACCATAGGTAACTTTTACACCTGTTAACTCGTTGATCATACTTCGTAAGCGATAATTGACATCCCAATTATACAGGCGTCTTCGTGTGTCACGATTTTGACTACTTATGCGGTGATGTGTCGGTCTACCGGTTACATCATACTGCCATTTGCTAATAACATCCCCTGGTAAGATTCTTTCAATTTCTTGACCGAGTTCATTGTACTGCATAGATGCTGTCCAATATTCTTGCTCTAGACGAGAAGCCGTGATTCGTGACACATTGCCCATTTCATTACGAACGACATCTATTTTTGCCCCCAGGCTACTCGTAATCTGTGAACGGTTGCCTAATTCATCATAAGTGCTCGCAATCCAATGATCATTTTGCCATTCCTTGATCACTTGTCCAGATGGGTCTCGCACCAACTTTCCGTTAACATGTTTATTCTCAGTCTCCATTAACAAGCCGTTTTTGTCATAGCCAAACGTTTCCCAAGTGTCATCATAATAATCAGCTCGAATAACATTCCCTAGACCATCATGCTGATATGTTGTCCAACGATCGCCTGGACGTTGAATTCGCTGAACCAATCCTGCCAGACTTCGCTCATACGTTTTTTCAATATCATCAAAGCCGATTTCCTTGATGATATTCCCTTTCGCATCACGTTCAAACTGATACGCTTCGCCTTTTTCATTGACTACAGCATTTAACTGTTCTTCTGTATCATAGGTGAATTTAACTTTCTTCCCACCTTGTTCTCGTGCTATCAAGCTGCCAAGAATGGTGTAATCAAAGGCTACTTGCGTATGGTTATCTTTCGCTAAAACAATATCGTCATAGGCATTGTACTTTAATTGCACGTCGTTACCATCTGAAAGATTTGCCCGTACAAGGCGATTCAAGTTATCATAACGGAATTTTTCTGTGGAACCAAGTAGTTATCGGTAAATTCCACCCAGACCTATCGTACTTGCTGTGTCAACCAAAAAGTAGATTTTTCATGGGAATAGCTTGAAGATATGCGCATCCATCTCGCTCTATCCCCATACCTTCATAAGTATTTATCGAAGAAAAAGTACTGTCGCAGCATTGCTGGCAGTTACCAAACACAAATACCCACCGCACTAATATGTAAAAGTTTATGAATCATTATTCACAAACGCCTTAATTGCAGATTCTAGAGGGAGTGGTTGCTAATATTTAAAAATCCCTGCCTCAGATGAAGCAGGGGAGTAAATATACGGAATAAGATAATCTCTTTTCTGACAGAAAAATACAATGAATTGGCTCAAAATTTTTTACATATACTCTAACATTTTTAATAGTCAAACAATTCATTAGCCAGTTGAGAAATTTTTTGAACAGCATCTTCAATATGATTTTGTTCATCAAAAGAGTATTTATCTTCGTTAAAATAAAAGTAATTACTTATATCTACAAACGATAATGCAAGTTTTTTGGGAACAACATCTAAATTCTTATATTCGACTATTAATAACTGCATCGCTGTGACTAATTCATTAAATCTATCCTCATTCAATCCTTCACCTCTTCTTAATTGTATTAAAATTGAATCCTCTCCTAAAATATTTTCATAAACAAAATTTAAAGCTTCATTCTTATTCATAAAAATCTCCTTTAACGACATGGTGTTATTGCTGAGGAAGGAACATGCGCCTCAACCAAAATCTCTTTTGAGTCATTTGCAAATCTTGCTGATACACTACCAACACCGTTTGCCTTTGCTTTTTCTACAGTAGAAATATCTATTACCCTCTTATTACCTACCTTATCAGGTACTACATCTTCAGTATCAAAGGAAACCATTCTTTGTCCAGGTTCACGATGTTTAGCTAATGCTTCGGGATCTGTACTTGTTGAAATAAATTGCGAACCTTTATTCCTTGATCCAGTGGAAACATGACCATGAACAGTCATTCCCCTTCCTGGTTTTTTCGCTGACAAGCCTTTTGAAGGATCTTCATCAGGTCTTAATAATCGATAAACAATAATAAGTCCCAATGGGTCAGTCCATTTATTTGTATCTTTCACATATCCATACAGCGTTGGATTATTTCCAGAAAGTCCAATCGGGTCAATTTGAGTATAGTTCCCTTGTTCTGGGTCGTAGTATCGGAATCTATTATAATACAATCCTATTTCCACATCTTCATACTGCCCTTGATAACGGAATGGAATGAAGTCTTTCTCACCGGTAAATTCTTTTTCTCTTCCATAAATATCAAGTTCTGCTAACCAACTCCTCTTACCTTCGTCATCATAAGCTTCTACAGGCGTTCCTAGATGGTCACTAATAATACTGTAATTACCTTCACTCGTAATTTTAGCTGAAGGGATGAACCCATCATTAAACACCCATGTGACTAGATTATCTACTATTTCGGAGTTTTTCTGTGAAGAACACTCATCTAGATTTCCATATATATCTGAATTATTCTCTGAGAAATACTCATGTAGGATAGTATTCCCATCCCAAACGAATTTCGTTATCTTTTCGCTTGAACACTTCTCTATTCGTCTACCTAGCGAGTCATACTTGAAAGTAACTTCTGTGTTGTCTGGCATGATGACCTTAGACATCATGCCATTACCATAGTACTCGTACTTCCACGTATCACCATTCTTCTCAACTTTCTGAATCAGATTCCCTTCATCATCATAAGAGAATGTTGCCTCTCTCGTTTCAAGCAATCTACTTCCGGCACCATAGACACGATCGGTCTTTTCTTTCGTTTCATACAAATTCCC
This sequence comes from Lysinibacillus sp. FJAT-14222, assembly GCF_001278875.1. Lineage (NCBI taxonomy): Bacteria > Bacillati > Bacillota > Bacilli > Caryophanales > Bacillaceae > Lysinibacillus > Lysinibacillus sp. FJAT-14222. The sequence continues at coordinate 25,714 of NZ_LIYL01000051.1, forward strand.
GACATCATCAACACTGCGATGTAAGAAATCAAATTGACCGCCTTGATTGGACCAAACGAGATTACTGAATTCATCGTAGCCATAGGTAACTTTTACACCCGTTAACTCGTTGACCATACTTCGTAATCGATGATTGACGTCCCAATTATACGCGCGTCTTCGTGTATCGCGGTTTTGACTACTTATNATTTGCTGATCCCCTTGTAGTATTCTTTCGATTTCTTGTCCGAGTTCATTGTACTGCATTGATGCTGTCCAATGTTCTTGCTCTGAGCGAGAAGCTGTGATTTGCGACACATTCCCCATTTCATTTCGAGCGACATCTATTTTTGCACCTAAGCTACTTGTAATTTGTGAACGGTTGCCTAATTCATCATAATTACTCGCAATCCAATGGTCATTCTGCCACTCCTTGATCACTTGTCCAGATGGGTCTCGCTCCAGTTTTACTTTCACATGCTCATTCTCGGTCTGAATTAACGAACCATTTTTGTCATAGCCAAACGTTTCCCAAGTGTCATCATAATAATCAGCCCGAATGACATTCACTAGACCATCATGCTGGAACGCTGTCCAACGATCACCCGGACGTTGAATTCTCTGAACTAAACCAGCCAGACTTCGTTCATACGTTCTTTCAATCTCATCAAAGCCGACTTCCTTAATGATATTGCCTTTCGTATCACGTTCAAACTGATACGTTTCGCCTCTTTCGTTGATCACAGCGGTTAACTGCTCCTCTGTATCATAGGCGAATTTAACTTTCTTGCCACCTTGTTCTCGTGCTATCAAACTGCCAAGAATGGTGTAATCAAAGGCTACTTGGGTATGGTTATCTTTCGCGAAAATGACATCATCATAGGCATTGTACTTTAATTGAACGTCGTTACCATCGGATAGATTTGCACGTACTAGACGATTCAAGTTATCATATCGGAACTTCTCAGTAGCCCCTAGCGGATTGGTCGTTGTTGTGCAGTTACCACGACGGTCATATGCCCAGGTCGAACTTGTCCCGTCTGGCAATGTGACTTGACTCAGGTTCAGATCAGCATCATAAGCTAAGCTTACCACATGGCCTTGCGCATTTGTCACCATTTTAATTAAATATTGTTCATTATAGGAAAATTCTGTTTTTGTGCCATCTTCTAAAATATTTGCCTGCAATGTGCTATCTTCATTATAAATCCATTGACGACTTCCACCCTCTGCGTTAACTACCTGAATTAACCTATCCTTCTCATCATACTTTGACGATAAAGTACTGCCATCTGCAAGAGTAATCGTCACTGGATTTGCCCATTCATCATAGCTAAATGTCGTCACACGATCGTCTTCATCTACTTCTTGCAGTAATTCAAAGTCCTCATTATATTCATAGCTGACCTCACTACCATCTGGATGAACAATTTTCGTACAGAGGTTATCTTCGTTAAAATAGTAATAACTCTTATGGCCTAAGCTATTCGTAATCTCATTATAGCCCTCGTGATACGAAAGCTCCCCTGCAAGGACATTGCCATCTCCCCATGTTTTGATAACTCGTGCACCTGTAGTTGGGCCATCATAACGCCAGAAGAAGCTATTTTTATTGCGATCCGTTTTTTGCATCATTAAGTGATTAACATATTTAATATGCGTACTTTGACCTAACGCATCTTGGATTTCGATTAAATCTTGTCCATCATTATAATCATAGCGAACTAAGACTTCACGACTCATCTGGTTGCGTAAAGCAACCTCTGTCATTCTGCCTACCTCATTGGTTGTAACCTCAAGCACTCTACCTACACTGTCTGTTACTTGAGATAGGAACCCTTTAAGGTTATACGCAAATTGAATATGATGCTCTTGTTCATTTTTTACTTCTTTTAATCGGTATTTTGTTTCTGTTATTTGTTCAAATACATAAATCAATCGTGTATCATGCTCAAACAAATGATACTCCTCGCCTGTATTTGTTAAGGTCATTCTTTCTCTTTTGTTAAAATACGGCAAGTTTATTGGTAAAATTGGAAATCCAACAGCGCGACCATCCGTCACAACAATTCCAATCAGGTCATCTTCTTCATAAATCTCTAAGGCTAGATCGTATGTAAAGTGCATCCCATGACCTGTCAAGCCAATACGACTACTATCACTGTACCAAGCACGTTCCCATGAAAGGGGGATAGGTCCAGGTAGTTCAAAGTCAACGCCTTCATAAATCATACGCCCTGTAATTAAATCAACGGGCTCAAATCCTCTTTTACAGAATTTTTTACTTAACCCTTGTGTACAATTAAATTTCTTTAATACCCCATGATTAAATTTCGTTAGCCCAGCTTTAGCCATAGCTTTCATACCGTCTACTGCCTTCGACACAGCGAGCAGTTCATCCATCGATGAGATGACTTTATCCGCTGCCGTCTTCACGGCCTTAGACCCTTTGTTGGCTAGAGCCGATACTGCATCTAGCGTTTTAGACACTTTTGTGTAAGCTGCTTTCATCCCTTTTATTGCTTTGGATGCATCCACTGCTTTATCTGCAGCTTTTGCGGCTGTAATTGCTTTATCAGCAGCTTTTGCCGCTTTACCGGCCTTATAAGCTGTTTTGGCTGCATCACCAACAACCGGGACTGCACCTACAATGTTCATGGCTGCCCCCATGTAATCTCCTCTTGCCAAGCTTATTCCTGCATTCGCAATATCTGCAAATGTACCTATGACAGGAATAAATCCAGCGATATCCAGCGCTGTACTTACGCCATCTACTAAACTACTAAACCAGCCTTTCTTTTCTTTCTTTTCTTCTGCCTTTTGCGGGAAGATTAAGTCAACTTTCGTCGTAGCTTCGATTGCTTCTTCATTTAATTTCGGTGGCTGGCTTTGCTTCTCTATACCTTCTTGATCAATGAGCGTACTAATTAATTGTGTATCAGCGGCCATAATCACATGACTTTGTTCCTTCGCTGATATCGCAATCCATTCTTCCGCCTCTACGGCTAGCTCTTTCATCCCACTAATTTCGAGTGTTTCATCGGCCGCTAGCATGATGGTACTGTTACTTTGAAATGTTACGCCATCTCCATCATCCATCTTTAAGTCCAAGACCCCATCTACTGCACTAAAGGTAATATCACCAACGCCTAATGTCACATCTTTCCCAACGTTGGTCGCCAATGATTTAACGGTAGTATCCGCCATTTTCTGCGTCTGCTTTTGCCCGCCCTCTGGTGTGGCTGGATTCACACGCACCGAGCTGATAACGATGGCATCTTCTTCAACTGCACTTGGAAAATGTAATTGGGCACGTGCACCTATTTGAGGCATTAAATACATAACACCATTGGCATCTGCTGAATATGCAAACCAATGTGCTTTTTCTTGATCCTGGCTTTTATCTATATCTAAATGAATTTTAACGGTGTTTTGCGTAACATCAATGATCTTTCCTGTAAACGCTGCACCAATGAGATCTAAATTGCGTGCCAATCGCTGACGAATACTTTTCTCTGGTTGGGCAGTATATTGAAACTTCAACACACCCTCATCAAGATGGGTCTCCCTAGTCGTTACAATATAGGAGCTTCCCTTGAATTGCACCAACGCGCCCAACTCATGGGGCTCTGTGCTTTCAAACTCACAGTAAGTATAATCTGCTTCACTCACATCCGTACCATCGTTTTCAGTAATCAAACGATATGCATCGACGTCCATTCTTACTATAGAAGGCAGATGGTCGATCGTTATGCTTTTCCTACTTTGAGGTGTACCAAGCCAAAATCGAGCACCTTTTCCTTTTAAATCAGGAAAAACAACAGCGTGCAAACGGGAGGCCATTCTTTTAATAAATTCCCAATCTGTTTCTAAGTATTGAATCGCAATACTACCAATGGCTTGACCGTTAGAAGCTTGGTCGATATAATCCCCATTAGGATAGGCGCTTACGATATTTTTTATTAACTGAACGTACGTCATGTTCACATCTTGAAAAGAACGTGAGCGCTTTGCAATATCCATATTTGCTGTATATGATATAGCCTCAACGGAAACATAGTGCACCCCTTGTGATGCCTGCAACTCCGCATTTTCAATTCTTCCTGAGAACAAAATGGCACTGTCTCGCCCAAATTTCACAACAACTTCATCTGTATGATTGACCCGCTGAATATACTTTTGTGCTTGCTCTTCAGCAATCATTCCCGTAAAGTACAATCTCGCATGGTCATTGCCCTTATGTTTAATGGTTAACTTTTCTAAATGAATAAGTGGATAAGGCCATTCGAGCACAAGATCCTCATACGTACTAACCGTGTGTACTTCCTTTTCTTCTAGCGATTTCATTACTTACCTCCTTTCAATCAACCTTGCCTTTTAAAAACCTTGTTTCGGAATTTCTACTTCCTCTTGACCGTCATGAATAATTTCGATTTTGCCTCCACCTGCTGAGCATTGGGTATGGCAGCGACTTAATAACGCTTGCTTTCCCTCGATATTGACGTTTTCCATCCCTTCCATCCAATCAATGGAGCATGTTGGTGTACACGGCTTTTGCAACTGTAAACAAACACCAAAGGTTGGGATGTTATCAGGGTTTCGATCCCCTACATTCATTACGGCTTTCTCTTTAATATAAACGCCATGGTCTTGCGGCAAATTTAAATAATTGAGGTGGCTGCCATGTTCACAGGAAATGATTGCTCCATGTACGACATAACTAAATTGCTCTTGTTCCGAACCTTCTGTTTCCAAACTTTCTACAACTTGAGCCATTAACTATCCTTCCTTTCGTATCGATTGAACACTGTTTCAAACTACGACAGTGTTTTGGAATGATTTATTAGAATGCTCTATCGTCCTTGTAGTTTTACTCGTTGCAACTGAATCCCGAGATATGGTCGTCGTAACATACTTTCTGCCACGTCTAAATTAACGATGGTGAACGATTCCTTTTTGCCGTCGACTTGAAAAATACAATCCAGTTCCACTTTCTTCGGGTCAATTACGAGCTCCTTTATTTGTCCGTCTGGATAATAAGCCGTCTCATCGGAAATACAGTTCTTCTTTACAATGTCCATAAGCCAATGCACACGCTGTGTTCCTTTCTTCACATCTGTAAAGACAATGGCTGTAAATTCTAAGTTATCCTCATATTTCACCAATAACCCTTTTAAATCATCAGACACGATTCTTCGAGGCTTTTCTAAATAATCCAGATATACCGCATTCTCTTTTTCTATTACTTCCCCGAATACAGATGAACAGACAAAGTTATCATCGAGGTCTGTCTTGAAAGGAATAATTGGATTTGTAATGCTTTGATCTTGCCGAACAATAAAATACTCCATCTTTTCCTCCTGTAACTATCATTTATGTCGATTTCAAATTAATGAATCCAATGAATGTCTTTTATCTGGTCTGGGCTAAATAGACATTTCTCTTGATCGCGTTTAAAGAAGGTAGCTCCTTTTAAATTAGCACCTGTAAAATTAGCGCCTGCAATCTGCGCAAACTCAAATTTTGCATTTTCCAAATTTGCATGACTGAAGTCAGTGCCAAGGTAACACGCAACTTCATCATCAGGAAGCATTAGCGTTTTTCCTTGTGCATGCGTAAAATTAGCGCCTGCTAAATTGGCATTTCGAAAATCAGCATCTTGAATGGCTGCATAGGAAAAATCAACATTCGCTAAGCTACAATCTACAAAACTAGTACCGACGCAAACACTTTGTTTCATTGAAGCCCCTTCTAAGTCGCTGCCATTGAAGTTCGCATAAGAAAAGTCCATTTGGTCGAAAAATTTTTGCTGTAACTGTAGGCTTGAGAAATTTTCAAATGTATATGATTTATCCATCTCGTTTTTCCCTAGCCACGAGAGGAGATTTTCTTCCACCCGTTCCCGTTCGTCCAGCATCGCAACATCTTCACTAAATCCTTTATATTCCCCGACACGAAATCGCAAACACACTGCTCGTTGAAAGTCTATTTCAGGAACGCTTTCCTGTTGATAGCGGAAAAGATAGCGTACCAATTGAATAATATACTGATGAAACAGAATCACAGTCTGTTGAATAATTCCCCGAACGTCAGCTGCTTGGATAGCGAGATATGGTTTTCTTTCTTTTTCAAGCGTTTTGTGTAAATCTATAATCGCCTCGCTGAGCCATTCCGCTTCATACTGGGCCGTACATTCTCCCCAGTCGTAGTACCATTTTTCTCCATATGCTTCTACCAAATACGTACACTTGTTATCTAGTAATGATGTTCGTAGCAGTGAAAAATGAATAAAAGCAACTGGCGCTAACCTTCCCTGTTCTTGCTGATCTCTAATATTTGCAAACAGCTGTTCAAGCGCGTGAATGATTGGTTTTAGTAAGACTTCCTTCTCTTGACGAAACTGTCGATCAACCTTCTCTTGTAATCGGCTGATATGAACTGACACGCATTCATCCATAAAATGCTGTAATGCTTCTTCTCGTTTCATGCGTCCACATCCTTACTAATTTGCTCGTACTTCTGTTCCTTTAATCTCCATTTTGTCTTCCATCTTGATGGAACTGTCTTTACAAGTCATCTCTATTTTCTCGGTCGCATTAATCATAATTTGCTTCGCATTGATGGCGACTTTATCTGTTGCTTGTAAGGTAATATTTTTATCACTTATGATGGAGATCCCATTATCATCCATAAGCGAAATCATTAATCCACCACCAGATATGACAATCCGATCGGGTGCAAGTAGAATTTGTTTACCGTGCTTCGTTCTGAGCGTTTTGACATCTGGATCAGCCATCCGCGCTGGATCTTGGCGACTATCCTCTGGTGGTGCAGGTCTTGACCCACCGCCGCCACCTCCGCCACTGCCACTAGCACTGGCACTTCCACCACCGCTTGGACTAGGCGGATTCGTCGCTGCTAACATCGAACCAGATTGTGGAGGAGCTTTTGATACGGAACTAATCGCAATCCCTTCATCCTCACGATTGCCTGGGAAATAGATTCTAACGTTATCAGATAGCTCTGGCATGAAGTACCAGCCTGTATTATCTTCTGATGCATAGATCGTAGAATACGGAAACCAATACGCTGTATCTTTATCTTGACCTTCGTCGAAATCGACATGAATACGAATTTTGTCCCCCGCAACATCAATTACTTTCCCTTGAATGGAGGCGCCAATAATAGCTTGATTATAAGTAGTGTGGACACTGAAGCCGTTCTGAGGTGTTAACGTGTAGATATGCTTGAACAAGCCATCTTTTAAAGTTGAGTAGATTTTATAGACATACAATTTTTTTGATTGGAATGTAACTTCATTACCTATTTTGAATGGTTGGAACGATTCTACTTCATAGTACATGTAGTCACTATCAGTAATACCGTCGAGATGATTTTTACTGGACACAAGGAAATTGCCGATCGCCTTTTTAACTCGATAATTAATGGCCTCCATTTTCTGCGTGCCCCCAGCTTGAAACGGTACGCCGAAGTAAAACTTGGCGGCTGGGTGTACCGTATCTGGCACTAGGCCTGTATGGAATCTTGATGCCATACGTTTAAGAAACTCCCAATCTGTCTCTATATATTGCATCGTAAAACGTCCAATAGTAGAGCCCTTTGAGGCATAATCCATGAAGTCTGCACCTTTTTGATCGGCAATACATGCATTTATTAATTCACTATAGGGCATACTCGCATTTTGATAGGTTTGGTTTATCTTCTTCACATCTAACACATACGTATGCGAAACAGCTTTAACCTCCAAATAATAGGTACCCAAAACCGATTTCACTTGTACATCTAGCGCCACCCCATTAAAAATAGGAATAGTTTGTCCACCACTACCGATTTGCACGACTTCAATAGCCGTTTCTGCATCCGTCATATATACATAGGAATCTTCGAGTTCATCTGGAATCACGCCCGTCAAATGCAATGTAGCATGCTCATTCATTTGTTGCGTAATTTCGATTTGATCGACGCGAATATTATAGGGCATCACGATGATATCTTTATACGTCAAGGCTGTTTCCTTACTCATTCGACAACACCTTCCCCATCTAATAATTTGTTTTCAACAAAGATAGATTCCATCATGCCGTAAGCAATGGGTTTCCAAATATCCATCTCTTTTTTCAAACAATTGACCGAGCCCATTGTCACATTCTCGCCTACTATAAACAAAAACATTAAATTATAAATCTTGTTATCTAGTGCGGGCGAAATGAAATCAAAGTAACCAATTTGTAAACCGTTAACTTCAATCATGGCGGTATCCAACATTTTTGTAGTTGGCTGCGTTTTTTGAAGGATATTCCTCATAGCCTCTGTAAAGTCTTCTAATTCCTCTTCTTTTACCTGTTGTTCCATGATTTTCAGTGTGACATTGATGGACGTACTTTCGCTTGTATAAATATAATCTGGCCTACGACTGGATGGATATTTAATATCCATTAATTCAGGCTCCATCACGTCAAAGGCTGCAGGCATACACATCCGGATTTGACCCTCATAAAAACTCATTTCTTTAAACTCAATCGTTTCATCTTCAATCATGAGCTGCCCATCTTTAATCGCTTTCACAATATCCGTATTTAATAATTGGTTTTCGATATTCTCCATTCGTTTCTTCTGCCTTGCATGTTTCGTCATCTCGATAATTTCTTCATCCATAAAATTCATTTTTTTCGCTCCTTTGTGTCGATTCTTTATTCGTTCCATCTCATGACCTTGTATTTTTTCGCTTTCCAATTAATAAGACAGATTATTAAGGTCACTTTGTTATTAATTTAATTTTTTTCAGTAATATTCCAGTAATAAATACATATATGACAATATAACCATTAATTGGTTATTTTCATCATTAAATATGCTAATAAACCATAGATAAAAAGTCAACATTCATAAGTTCTATTATTTGGAATAAACAAAAAAATAATCCTGAAGATCGGGAAAATTTGAAATTTAGTAGTTAGATATACTGTGTGAGGAAAAAATAACATGGAACTTTAATCATCGTGGTATAAAAAAGTAACTAGATCGAACGACGAATACATGCATGATGAAGAGAATAATTATAAGTTGTAACCGAGAGCAATGTGATGGTGTTGCTAAGAGAAGAGGGAAATCAAAGGAACAAATATTTGTGGTCATTTGCTTACGACAGTGGTAGAGAAATCCTCTCTCAAATGGCAGGTAAGGGTCGGATTAATGTACAAGAATTGGACGGGTTGTTAGGTCGCTACATCGACACCTCAGTTTTGTTATGTACAGATTCTACAACGAACTATAAGAATTTTGCTAAAATGAAAAGTATACAACACTAAGCCATTAATGTGCGACAAGGCAAATAAGTTAGAAAAGGGATTTACCATATTCAACACGTCAATAGTTACCCAAGCGTTTAAAGGAATTGATGAATCGTTTTCAAAGGGTGACGACACGTTACCTGGATAATTAGAATTGCATAAAAAAATGTCAAATCAAGAAGGTCAGCGCCTTCTCCCGATGTATTAGACACAGTCACAGGTGCTTTGTTCGAACCTTCCATTGTCACAATCTGCCCTTGAATATCGGTGATTCCATCAAAAACGAGACTGCTGGACCCACATGTTAAGCGCATGGATTCTGTTGCGCTCATGGAGATGCTTTTACCTGCAAAGGTGATATCATTGGCTTTTAGTGTAAGTGATTGCTTACTATGTACTTCTACTCCGCTGCCCTGATCCAGCTTTAGGAAAACGGCGCCTTCCTTTGCGGTAAACGTCACCGATTGCGGGCCTAGCTTGATGTCCTTGCCTTTTGGTGTGCCCCAGTAGGACGTTTTGGAATCGGCTGTTTTTGGGTTAGAGTCGCCGCCCTTTCTTACACTGTGGCGGACAACGGCTGCTTCCTCACGGTGTGTCGGGAAGGCAAGATGAACGCTATCGCCTTCTTCTGGCGGGCTGTAAAAGCCGCTATGTCCTTCTGCTGTATAAGGCGTAGCAAGTGAGAACCATGTGGCTTCTTCCTTTTTTTGTGCCTCATCAATGGATAGGTGCAAGCGTACTTTTTTTGACCTCTAATACCTTACCCTCAATCGCTGTGCCTGACAGGGAAGGAATGTTTAGTCTTTTATATAGGAAGGGACAACTTATTTCAAAAAATGTCGACTTTGTCACAATGCAAAAATAAACAGCTCACACTTACCAATAAAATGGTTGTATGAGCTGTTTGAGTAGATGAAAAGCTTTTTTAGCTTATGATAATAACTATTGTAATGAACAATTATGATTTTGTGAGCTAAAAATATCCATAGTAAATTAAAATAACCTTTTAATCCCTTTTTTGAAAAATATACTTATCTTTAATATACCTACGCTGTAAAAATTCTGTAAAAGTATCTGTAATCTTATAAAAACATCTTTCTTTTTGCCTTCAGAATAAAAATAGACTGCAGGATCTTCACCCTCATCTAATTTAAAGAAACAAAACATACACCCTTGACTCATCCAAAATACAAAGTCGTTAGGAGTAAGGCTCAACTGCACGTTATTTTCTTCTAATAATTCTGCTCCCCATTCGTTTAACTCCAATAACTCGTCAATAAAACATGACTCACCTCGTAAAAAAGTATGCTCTGTTCCTCCACCCATTACTTCAAGAAACTCAATGTATGCTTCAGGAAGTTTATTATTTCCTATCAATTTTTTCACTTCATTTACTTCTTCCTTTGTACAAGGTTGGAATTTTATCTTTTTGAAGTTGGGCTACAAGTCCATTTAAATATACCAATTAATTCCACCATCCTTTTTTCGGAATTAATTCAACACGAATTACTTTGGAATATTTGAAGGAATCATTGATTCCAAACTAGACATATTAACTTCTCCGTTTTTCAGTTGATTTTGAACTGTTACTACAACTCAGTCATGGAGAATTACTTTGGAATTATGAAATCTGAATTCCTTTACATGAAGGATTTTGAAAGTATAGAGCATTTTAAAACAGAATTAGAAAAATATACAAATTACTATAATACGAAACGGATTAAGGCAAAATTAAAACGGGTCCGGTGCAAAACCGAACTTATTTAACCTAAGCTGGCCTAATGAAATAACCGTGTCTAACTTTTAGGGGTCACTTCAAAAGCCATTTTAGCTAATCAAGATTTTTTATCTATTAGCTCAAAAAAGCTGGCAATTGATTTAACCATTTTTCAAAGTTACCAGCATCCTTTTCGATATTATTTTCTTCATGTGAATAATAATAGACTCCTGTATTGGGGCATTCATTTGAGAGAAGACAAAAGTAGTCTCCATTACCTACACTATAAAATGGAATTAATTCCTTCTTCCACCCACCAAAATTCATTTCATAGTCATAGGTAAATTCAATAGTGTCATTGCCATTTGTTTTACCATTGGAAACATTTAAAATGTCCCCTGGAAAGGAATATTCAGTCATTAATTCAATAAAAAATCTAAATTCCATTGGTAGTTGACACCCGAACTTTTTCTCTATCTTTTCCCAATCACTAAAGGAAGGAATATCTAAATCCCCTAATTCTTTATCTAAAATGCTATCTAATAAATTTGCAATCTCATCTCTTGTCACTAACTTTTCCTCCTTTTAAATCCCTTCTCCTGGTAGTATATACTCTTTGCCTCTTTCTTTATAATGTTCTCTAATTTCCTTAGATCTTTGAAAAGAAGTTAACTGGGAAGGTCTATCATGACGTGTATGATTCCCTTCACCCCTATGAGTTCTTTGTTCTAATTCATCTAATATCCCTCCATTTTTAACAGGGACTTGTTGTCTATGATGTGCTTCTATATTTTTATCACCATGCGTAATTTTAGTTGTAGGTCCTCTTCCATTACGCATTCTAATGACTTCTTCTATTGTTTTTGGTTCATACCTTACAGGTGGTGCAGACATTGGTGGATCTGGATTTGGATAATTTGTCGGACTTAGTTTAGCATTATCCATACCCTTAAATTATAAAACCAAGCCCATCTAAAGAAATAGTGGTAGTCGGATTTTCCAACTACCACCATTTTATCATTTATCCAATTTTAACTTATTCTCCACACATTTATTAACAGATCCCTTGATTTTGACAATACTCTCTAAAGTTCTCTTTAAACCAAAAACAGTACTGACATCTTAACCAATTTACTTTACATCTTTAACATTAACTTCATACATCTCTCCAACATTTGTACTCATCGGCACCAATGCATAATAATTTTGATCATTATTTAATATAAATTGGATCAGCTTTGTTCTTGCTTCATTCCAGTAATTTTCCATCCCTGAATAGTATTCTTCCACATCTTCTTTATAATCCAATTGCAGTATATATCCTTTTTCTGTCATTGCAAAAATAATTAAACTTCCTAAGAGAATTTTTTGCTCATTTTCTTGTTCGTATTCTTGTGATAAAAACCAGATTTGATCTAACCCTATAAGTTTTTTGTATTTTTCATAAAAACTACTATCATCCATAACCTCATAATCATGTATCAATTCATTGACAAATGCGTGCCATCTTGTTGGAATTATCTTTTCCAATAAAGGGTTATTTTCAATTCCTTCTATTATTTCATCTATCTCTTCAATCTCTTGCTCATTGCTGTATTGACTTAGGGAGATTGGTTTGAATTTCATTGAATTTTTGTAATGCGCCAGTTCATATGGATAGTGATTATTATTTATTAGGCTTGTATCATCGAGTTCTAGTATCTTTGCTAATGCGGCTGTTTCAAAGCTCCAAAACCCTACATATCCAGGTTCTTTATGGGCATTTTTCCATTCATAATCATAATGGCCTTTAAACCATTCTTTCTCCATATACTTTTGCAATCTCTTAGATGCTTCTTTCTTATCTGTTTGCGCAAGTTCTATAATTTCCCTTGTTTTTGCATATGGATTTTCTTTAAAATAAACATTGGTGATTTTTGTGTACCCAATATCACTAGCACATAATAAATATTCAATCACAGAATCATTAATGTTTTCTTTCTCAACCTGCTTGGCTAATCTTACAATATTCTTTTTATCAGTGTCTAATAAAATCCCTAAAGATATCATCCAAAGTAGATTTATATATCCAACTTCTCTTTCTCCTTTATTCTCTAAATAAGTAATGGCATTCTCAAAATCTTCTACCATTGTATTAATTTTTTCACCTAAGGAATATTTTGCAATTATTTTCTCTGTCTCATATATACAATTCCTTAAATATTTTGCTTCTATAATACTTTTATTATCATAAGGATTTCTTTGGATACCATTTTTCCTATCTTCTTCCAAACCTTTAATATCCCCTATATTCTTGTCGATAAACTTTTTATTGTATTCTATATCTTCTCTACATTTTTCTTCAATACATAGATGATCTCTCATAACATCTGATTCCTCCTTGCCTTTGACTTAAGGCCATTCTCCAATTATGTCACCCTTTGCATCTATTCTATATGTTTTAACCTTTCCACTACTATCGACTGTTGAAAGTACTCGCTCAACTTTACCTTCATCCAATGCATCCGTAATCTTTTGTGCTAATTCTTTATCTCCATCAACAGCTTTCAATATTCTATCTTTTTTGGTTTTCGTACCTTTCAACCAGTCATCTGACATTTGTGGTCCATCTTTAGGTGTTTTTGATAATTGTGAACTACCAAACTTTGCTTCATCAATAACATATTTGATATTTGAATCTGCATTTTTGTTTTGGTATAATCCATCAATCCCTTTTACAATTTTATCATTAACACTTGATGGGGCACCCCTACCCATTGGCTTTAAGTCATATCCAGCATCTTTTAAACTTTGATTGTTTAATAAATTGTCACTTGACTTTATTTCTCCATAATTACCTTTTTGCTTGTTTGTAGCTGTACTCGGATTAAAGTCGTCTACATTTATCTTATTCTTTCCAGCAGTTTCGGCTGGTTCGTTGCGTTTTTGCTGTTGGAGAAGAGATTTAATGTAGCCTTGCCACCTTTTCCAGCCGCTTTGGCAAATCCACCACCTAAGATACCTGCCGCTGATATCCCTCGATCCACCGCACTCAATTTTTCCTTTGTAAACGGATCAAATCCAAAGGTCGTTTCAAAAACGGCTTTGGCATTACCAACGACTGGAATGAAATCAGCTACGGTTGATATTGCTTGGCTGATGCTAACCGATTTAACAACTACTGCCGCTTTCTTTGTCGCACTTTTAGCCACCTTAACAGTAGTCGTTGCTGCGCTTTTAGCCACATTAACAGTTGTTTTTGCTGTGGTTTTAACCGCCTTAACAGTTGTTTTTGCTGCCTTTTTAACTGCCTTTACGGCTGTTTTCGCTGCCTTTTTAACTGTCTTTACAACTTTTTTAACATACTTCTTGGCCTTTTTAACTGCTTTTTTTACAGCCTTTTTAAACCTCTTGACCAGTTTGCTCTTGGATAAATTATAGCTTCCTGGCTTTTGTCAAGACCTTGCCTATCTTTTTCTTAAGCTTTTTCTTTGCTTTTTTTAAGGCTTTCTTTAGTTTCTTTTTGGCCTTTTTGATTTTCTTTTTAGCCGCTTTTTTAACTTTCCCTACAACAGGAATACTGCCTAAAGCACTACCTAGTGCTCCGAAGAATCCTTTACCCTTCTTCGCCATTAAGCATCACCCCCACCAATAGGGATCATGCCCATGACGTCTAGTGCGGATTCAAGGTCAGCGCCTTCACCGGATGTATTAGACACGGACACAGGTGCTTTGTTCGAGCCTTCCATTGTGACAATCTGCCCTTGAATATCGGTGATCCCGTCAAAAACGAGACTGCTGGAGCCACATGTCAAGCGCATGGATTCTGTTGCACTCATGGAAATGCTTTTACCCGCAAAGGTGATAGTATCATTGGCTTTTAGTGTAAGCGGATGCTTACTATGTACTTCTACGCCACTTCCCTGATCCAGCTTTAGGAAAACGGCACCTTCCTTAGCAGTAAACGTCACCGATTGCGGGTCTAGCTTGATGTCCTTGCCTTTTGGTGTGCCCCAGTAGGACGTTTTCGGATCGGCTGTTTTTGGGTTAGAGTCGCCGCCCTTTCTTATACTGTGGCGGACAACGGCTGCTTCCTCCCGATATGTCGGGAAGGCAAGATGAACGCTATCACCTTCCTCTGGCGGACTGTAAAAGCCGCTATGACCTTCTGCTGTATAAGGGGTAGCAAGTGAGAACCATGTGGCTTCTTCCTTTTTTGTGCCTCATCAATGGATAGGTGCAGGCGTACTTGATCTTTCTTGACCTCTAATACCTTCCCCTCAATTGCTTTACCTAAGTGTAAGTGAAAATTCATTTTTCGAGTACTAGTAAATAAGGGAGTAAATAAGTTGTTTTAACTAAAAATGAGCTCACTCCAACTCAGCGTTAAAGTTGGAATAAGCTCTTAAAAGATAAAGGTTAAAAACTGGCTCATCACCAAAATCCGGGGATGACAAAATCAATGACCTGTTTCCAAACGTAAACGGAGGAAAAGATGGGCATCATTTCGGTAGCCAAAACCACGTCTTTTGATGAGCTTAATTTTATTATTTGTGCCTTCCATAATGCCGTTTGAGAAAGGTGAGTATATGGTATCTACCATTGCTTTCTCACGAACAATCACGGTTTTAGCTATCTTTGAAACTACACCACTTGTGTGAAATTGATAGCGTTCGAGCCAGTTTTTTAAGCGCTTTGTTGCTTGTGTATCCGTTGTAGCTTTTAACACATAACGCATGTGATTCAATGCTTGATAGATATGCTTTGTATGAAAATCTTCCCGTAGCCATTCACGCACAAAACCACGTTCTTCCTCTGTTAACTCTTCCGGTTTTCGCGCTAAACAGCGGTCGATAAATCGGGATTTGTGCTGCTTTTTTGCTTCACCTAAGTAACGTCGTCTGCGCTGCTGGGGCATCGGTGAAAAATTGAATCAAATGAAAGCGATCCAATACATGAATAGCTGTTGGGTAAACGGCTTGAATCGCACCTGCCATGGCCGCTGCGAAATCACTGACCACGGTTTGAATCGACCCTACCACTTTCTTTAAAACCGATTCAATTGCTTCTTGATCTCGGTGAGGAACAATCGCCAAAATGCGTCCTGTTTCAGCGTTTAAGACACTCGTCGCATAGTTGTGCCCTTTGCGTAAAGCGAATTCATCGACACAAATATGTTTCGCACTTTCTTCGACTAATTGTTCGGGTGCATACGTATAAAACCAGCGTTCAACCGTTGTATACGGAAGTGCATAGTCACGTGCGACATCCGCAATTGAGCGACCATGACAACGCTTCGTAATTTCACGACGAAACGATTCCGTCGAGGAATGAACAAGCCCTAATCCATAGTCAAATGTGAACGTAAATCCATAATTTTTACAGCGTTGGCGAGGCACAAATAATTCAATCCAAAGCACGCCAATATGCCAGGCATAGCCATGCCGAAAACGGCGTAGGGCACGATCATGACAAACAGTCCGACCTTGGCAATTTGGACAAGCTATTGATTGTGGCGCAATATCCACGTGAAAAATATTTGGCTCCTCCTTAGATGGCAGAGCGATTTCAAAAAAGGATGGCAACGGTAGAATTAATTTGATAAACTTAGAGTACAAAGTTAAAACTCCTCTCGTGGTTTGTCTCAGCAACAATTACGATACGTGAGTTTTCACTTTTTTTCTATACTTTAATGTAAATTTATTGAATTTTTATATGGTCAACCCCAAGTTATGGTGATGAGCCATCGATTTCCAAACCTTTTTTCATTTTATACTACCTAGTTTACTCTCCTTTTAATATGCTCAATTTATTGTATAAAATCTCCTTTATTACGAGACCTTGTCTTTCTTGAGTACCAAAGCAAATAGTTTAGCATTTAGTGGTTAAATCTACAAAAAAAACGATGGATTTATTTTATAATCAGTTGCTTCTCAGCATTCAAAAACTCCTCAATAAGTTCTTTAATTGTATGTTTAGAATCAGAAGGATAATAAAATGCATCCGATACTTTTCTAAAAAAATCATACATATTTTGGGGCGTATTAAACATAAAAAAAATATTTTCAATTTCTTGAAAGACATTTTCAGCAGAAGAGTTATTATATACTTCTTTAATAATGCTATATAACCACTTATGATACTCTTTAGTCATGCCTTCCGGAGAACTGTCAGAGATTATTTTTTCAAGTAAATCATCTACTTTATCTTCTACTTGTTCCCACGCCAATTCAAGTATGAACCCATTATTAACATTAGGATTATTCTCTAGATATTCAACAGCGTAATTTGTTACTTCTAAGGAAGAAATTAATTTAAACTGTCTACCAATAAACAATGTAGTCCAGTTACAATTAAATCCATTTTTCTTGATTATTTCAATTTTATACAATTCATTTATTTCCTCTACTGGTTTATTTTTCCTGTAACTTTTTGACCAGGTATAAATGTTCTATGGGTTACTGTGTCAGTCGTAGGATCGACTACCCATTCAAACACGCCATCTATTGTTTTTTTCGTCTGTGACATTTCAGGGGCGTTATTCTTAACCTTTACATATTGCGTTTCATACTTAACCACTGAACCTTCTATCTGATACAACGAATCCATATGTCCTTTTTTATTTGGTAAATCAAATCTTTGAGCATCAACTGCATAGTTATCAACTATATCATTAAAGCTATGGTAAAAATCATCTTTTAATGCACTACCTCCTCGTGGATTGTCTAAAACTGGATGCTTAAGTTCACCCGTACCCTATGTTGTAATCTTAAAATCCGCTAATAAAAAACAATCGCTCTTAAACCTTATTAAATACTTCTTCCTCCTTTATTATCGGCAATTCATAGGCTGTTTTGTGCTTCAACATGCCATATATAATGTTTACAAGCCGTCTCATTATACAAACCAATGCTTGTCCCTTTGTTTTGCCTTCTTTTAGTTTCCGTCGATAGTTATGCATGGAATACTGGATTCCTTGGCAGCTTACTTCCTTTTGCCACTTGTACTTGCTGTACGGCTAAGTTGTAAAATAAAGCGTGTAACGCCCGATTTCCCTGCTTGCTTTTTTGTTCCCTTCCTTTCCCACCAGAGCCAAAGTAAACAGGAGCAATGCCCGCGAATCGTGCTAATTTGTTGGCATTCGGAAAACGGCGTACATCGCCTATTTCTGCAATTAGAGCCGAAGCTGTAACGAGATCTATGCCTGGCATTGTGTCTAATTGAAAGTCTAGTAAACTCATTAACCCTTTTAATTCTCGTTCCACATAGCGCATTTCCTGCTTCTTAAATGAAATGTCTCGGACGATGCTCTTTACTAGAAAGTCTCGTGTTTCTTGGTGTTGTATTTTACTACCTTTACTAACTTGGACTTGTTGGACAGCTAAGTTGTAAAAGATATCATATAGCTTTCGATTTCCTTGTTTTGTTTTCTTCATCGTTTCCTTACCGCCCGAACCCATTTTAATAGGTGCTATTCCTGCATATCTTGCGAGTTTATCAGAGGTTGCGAACCGATGAATGTCACCGATTTCTGCTATAAAAGCGGATGAAGTAACCGTATCAATCCCTGGCATGGTTTCAAGCTGCATACCTAACTTCTGAATGGTAACCTTTAACTCTTTATCTACCTTCTTGATTTCCTGTTTCTTAAAGCGAATATCTCGAACAATACTTTGAATGATAAAGTCTCTTGATGTTTGGTATTCACGCTTTACCTCTCCATCAGCTAGAACGAGTGACATTATTTGCTCTGCCTTTCTAGTGGAACAAGCATTGTTACTCGCTTCTAGTAAGAATGTTCTTAAGTCCTCTACTGTTTCCCCCTCCAAATGAGATGGTGAAGGATAGCTTTCCCAAAAGGCTAAAGCTGTTTTCCCATCTACTTCTGAAAAGAACTCCTTGTAACTTGGATAATAATAGTTTAATTGCATATGCAATTGGTTCTTCAAAGCTGTTTGTGCTTTTACTAAGGCGTTTCTTCTGCCTACAAGTTGAGCGATTATCCAATGAATATCCGATGGTGTAGCGTCAGGTAAATATGGTAACTTACGAATTAACACATCTGCGACACATTGAGCATCCCAACTATCATTCTTTTGTGTCATCGCATAGCTGTTTCGTTCTGAATTGGATAAAGAGGAATTGACAAACTTAACGATATAGCCCTGTTCTATTATGAATAACGCTAAATCCCTTCCGTAACCGCCCACATCTTCTAATCCAAATACAGGGGTCAAACCTTCTGTAAGAAATCTGTTCACATATTCTAGTAAACTTGGAAAAATGGATGGTTTATTTTGAAAGGTCATTTCTCCTAGCTTTTCAAACCAACAATCCACTATTACCGCTGTATGTTGGAACTTGTGTAAATCTAGCCCTATATAAATATGCTTATCTCGTTTCATCAGAAAACCTCACCCCTATATTAGATTGAACGGAAAAAGCAAGACAGAGAATGTCGGCAACCTTAGGTCGAGCGTTAGTCTCTTTAGACTCGCAAGGGTACGAAAGCCTATCCATCCTCTATCTGTTAACCGTTATAAAATGGCTTGATGTTTGCCATTTGCTGTTATGTCTCCATAGCGGTATAACCCACTATAAAAGGCTTTTCTATCTAAAATCCGTTTGATCTGGACTTTCGTAAATAACTTTCCTTGTTTTGTTCGATGTCCGTCATCATTCAGTTGTTCCGCTAGTTGAGTTAAAGACCATGAAGGATACTGTTCCTTTAAGTCAAACACTCTTTGAATGGTCAGTGCTTGTCCCACATCAACAACTAGTCTTTTCTGACCTTTCTTCACTTTATAGCCTAATGCAACATTTCCTCCTGCATAGCCGCCCTGTTGGGCTTTCTTGTTTCGCCCTCTCCCTAGCTTTAAAGAGATTTCTAAACGTTGATATTGGTCTAATAACTCCATTAAGCCATTGATTAAAAAATCGCTAGGGTCTTTCTTGTGGATACTGTATTGCGGTTGTTCAATACTCCGAATGTCCACTCCATACTTTTTCATTTCTCGATGAACTAACACTTTCACAATGTCTGACCGCCATAAACGGCTTGTATTAAGTGTCACAACATAATCCACCTCATGGTGGGAGAGATACTCCAACATCTCCTGAAAACCTAATCTGTCCACTTCTAACGCTTCTTCATCAACTTTAGCCCCACTAATACCCTCGTCCTTAAACAAATGCAATAGCGTGTCTCCTTGAGCCTGACAATATGCTTTGATTTCATCTTCTTGGTAAGAAAGGCTATATCCATCCCTTGCTTGTCCTTGTGTCGATACGCGAATATATCCGATTACTTTCATGATTTTTCCCCCTCCGTTACGCTAATCTTAATTAGTGTAACGCTTAGCCGCTATATTTAATATAAATCCATTGTATGCGGCTTTAGCGATACATTCAACCCCTTTACCGATACAAATTTATTGTGTATCGTAAAAGTAGCATAAAAAAGAGGAAGGGAATTACCATGCCAATATCAATTAAACTAAAGGAAATCCTTAAAGAACGTGACCTTTCACAACGTGAGTTAGCACGTATGACAGGATTACGTCCAAATACAATAAGCCATCTTTGTTCAGACAATGTGGACAGGGTTTATCTATCAACATTAGAAACAGTATGCAAAGTGTTAGACATCGACATTCAGGAATTAATCGAGGTGAAGTAGTCCTCTTGCTATAGTAATCGTTCTATGTACGTCAAAGTTGCGAAAAATTTAAAAGGAAGGGAGAAAACGAAGATAAAGTATTTGAGAGTGAGAATGATGGTATCTGATAATTTTATAATTATTTTCATAAGATAAAATACATTAAATAGGGCATATGTTTTAAAGTTGTTGTACGTACTATAAAATTTGTTAAAACATCATATAGGGCATATAAGGGTTATCTCTATGCCATGAATAAAGAGGGGAACGTTCGTCACTCCGTCCCCCAAAAAAAGCGGTTATCTATACGATAACCGCAATACAATTAACTTACAGTATATTTATTCCCATTTATAACAATGCTTTTTGCTTCAACTAATAATAAAGCATTCCATATTTCCAACGCAAAATTAGCATTAGAATAATATTGATTTACCCAGTCCTCTTCTATTGATGAGGGCTTAATTTGTCCTATTCCCCCAACATAAAAGTCAATTGACGTTAATTCTAAATAGTCATCTTCCTCAACATTAGCTTTTGTATTAAGCCTTTCTTCACCAGTATTTTCAACGAAATACCATGCCGTTACTCCTTCAAAAACCATTTTATACTTATTTTCATAGCCATTATCTATTGTTTTCAACTCAAAACTAATAGTATTTTTCAAGATATCAAATTCATATCTTTCAATAACTGCAGCCCACAGTTCATTGAGTAAATCGGATAATCTTTCCTCCATATTATCACTTTCCTTTATATGCTTTTATCATTATATCAATCTGTTTTAATGCGTCATCGGTTATATCAATATGTGTAAGACTTCTATCATTGGATATTTTACCATCAAGAGTAAGTGAACCTTTGCCATCAATACTAACTCTATAATATGGTTCATTTCGCCCTCCAGAGCCTGCTTCCATGACCCTTACTGTAATAGATTTATTACCATTGGGTATTTCAACTTTATAACCTTTACCTTTTGCATTGCTAACAGTACCACCTAGTTTACTTCCTATATCATCTGCTAATCCCTTTGTGTTATTAACATATCTAGTACCCTTAAAATATAAAACCAAGCCCATCTAAAGAAATAGTGGTAGTTGAATTTTCCAACTACCACCATTTTATCATTTATTCAATTTTAACTTATTCCACACACATTTATTAACAGATCCCTTGATTTTGACAATACTCTCTAAAGTTCTCTTTAAACCAAAAACAGCACTGACTTCTTAACCAAATTACTTTACATCTTTAACATTAACTTCATACATCTCTCCAACATTTGCATCCATCGGTAACAATGCATAATAATTTTGATCATTATTTAAGATAAATTTCAGTAGTTGGGTAAGAAAATAATCCATACCCTTTGGAAGAAATGACTTTGTTGACTTCACTTATCTTTTCAGGTAAAAACCCATATTCAAATTCTCCTAACTTCTCAAACTCTTCTTGTGAACTATCTCAATATTCTTGTCAAATTCACAACCTAAAACGTAGTTTACAATTTCATGATTTTCTTCACCTTTATAATCAAGATAAAGAAATTTTTTTAAAGCATTCCATACTCTAATACACTTGTATATATACTTTGCATTACTGAATTATTTAAATTGTTTATTTTTCATATGTTATAGTTAAAGCTTATAACCATAAAAATATTTTTGTCCTTTTTCCCAGTTTTCACTTGAAAGTCTATCAATATAGTCAATAAAATCTTTGTAATTGCTCGCATTTATGACAGTATTGTAGTCCGCAGGTACTTTTTCACCAGACCAAATTGATAATAAAGAAGGTATTAATTCCATTTTTAATGGCTCCTCATTATTCGCAGCAATCATAACGCGCTGTATTAACTTTTTAGCTAAGTCGCCAGGAAAAGCTAAATTCTGTTGAAAATAATAACTCTCTGTATCCATTTCCTCACAATAATTAAAATAGAAATTTCCAATTTCATCTATAGTTGCATCTTCACCAATTTGTTCCTCAAAATTAATAATAAAATCAATAGAATCCCTTAAATTAATAGCTGTATCACTGATTTCATCCCATTCTTCAAGTAAAGCCAATAAATATGGAATTATATCAAGAGAAAGTGATGTTGTGGCTGCTGATGCAAAAGTGTTTACTGTTTCTTCGTTTACCTCACTAAGAAAACGTAGATTATTTGAATCCCTTAAATCATCATGTGTTGCAACAGCTAAGAACATTCTAATACATAAATTCAAAACCGATTCATTTCTAGTCTGATTCATTAATTGGAACAATAATGGTTTTTGAGTAAAATCACCTGTTTTAAATAATTCAATTAAATTAAATAAAACTTCCTTTTCTGTTACAGAATTCAAAATTTTTTCTTTAATTTCTGATTTGACTAAAGTTGTTTTTTCTCCAAACCATATACTATTCATAAGATTTCCCGTTTCTCCCATAGATGCACCTACTTTCATTGAATTATCTTTTGCCATTTTCTTTTTGCCATTTCAAAACTTTATTTTGAAAAACAGTAACTTCAGTATGTTGAGGATTATTACCAAATACAATAATCCCCTTCTCATTCTCATGTATTTTTAGTATCTTAGCATTTTCTTTACCATAACCCATTTCATGATAAAAATCCAAATCTAATTCATCAATTTCTTTTTGACGAATAGTCGATTCTCCTGTCTTTTTAATATTTGAACTTACATTCTCTCCACCAAAAGATAAACCTTGCTTATGATGACCTTTTTCAAGTTCTCCTCTTCTAACCAACGTTTGATAATCTATTCTTGCTTCCTTTAGTTCTTTTCCCTTTACTATTTTAGATTCATCAGGGTTAGGATACCAATCAGGCTTAGTATCGTGTAATTTTTTCGCCTCATCATAATAAGGTCCATAAACATCCCTACCTGAAGAATTATTACCCGTACCCTTAGGAATATCACTTTTAGCTGATGCCACATTTTTCGATGATTTAGCAGCTGCTTCGGTTGCATTCGTCGCGTTTTTGCTGTTGGAGAAGAGATTTAATGTAGCCTTTCCACCTTTTCCAGCTGCTTTAGCATATCCACCACCCAAGATGCCTGCCGCTGATATCCCTCGATCCATCGCACTCAATTTATCCAGTGTAAACGGATCAAATCCAAAGGCCGTTTCAAAAGCGGCTTTGGNTTGGCATTACCCTGGAATGAAATCAGCGGCGGTTGATATAGCTTGTTTAATATTAACCGAACTTACAGCTACTGCTGCTTTCTTTGTCGCACTTTTAGCCACATTAACAGTTGTTTTTGCTGCGCTTTTAACCGCCTTAACAGCTGTTTTCGCTGCCTTTTTAACTGTCTTTACAACTTTTTTTACATACTTCTTGGCCTTTTTAACTGCTTTTTTTACAGCCTTTTTAAACCTCTTGACCAGTTTGCTCTTGGATAAATTATTTTTTAGCTTCCTGGCTTTTGTCAAGACCTTGCCTAACTTTTTCTTGAGCGCTTTTTTAACTTTCCCTACAACAGGGATACCGCCTGAAACGACGGAATATTCAATCTTTTTTATCAAATACCAACTTCTTACAGTTAATGATCTTCATGGATAAGGACACCTTATTGCATGCGGGAGAGGAGATTGACTTTGCCACAACAAGCTCCTTGTTTTATACGTACACACAATCGCCTACTACTAGCGATTACTTAGCATCGACTATAAATGATAGAACAAAAAAAGCTCAAACTCACCATAAAAATGGTCGTATGAGCTTTTTGTATTTGATAAAAAATTTTTCTACTTTTATTCATTTACACAAAATTTTTGATACTCTCTATAATCTCATATCCGCTAGAATGCTGCTTTTATCAATTATTTATATGTTTATTGCAGTATTCAATTATATATTCGTATTTATCTTTTCCTTTATTCCTATATCCCCCTCGTTGACCCTTTCCGATTTCTGCAAAAGCAATCTCTTTTGCAACAGAATAATCATTTTTAGATATATTAGCTATCATTTTTAATAATTTTTCATCCGTTATATTTTTTTGAGATAATATATAGGAATTGAAATCGCCAGAGTCTAATTTAATCACTTCAACTAATTTATTTATCTCATTCTGAAAATCATTGATTGCACTTGCAATATCACTTTGCATCAATTCTAAAGTACTTACTTCATATGATCTTTCAATCCATTGAAATGGTGGACATGCAAATGCCCCATTAGCTCTCAAACTTTCTTTTGCATTTATATTCTCAGGCATCTCAAATATTTCCCAAAACAAATTATCATAGTTGTAAGCTTTAATATTCATTCTAAGAAATAAAGTCCACTTATCTTCGTTACATTGAACCCAAAATACAGCACAAGCAAAATAATCACCCATGACCTTATAAATACAATTAGAAATCACCTTAAAATTTTGTTTTTTCGCCTCTTGCTTTATATTGGTCATTATGATTTTCTCTTTTTCTTTGTTCTTTTGATTTTTGCTCATGCCGCTACTGTCCTCCATCCATTTTAATCTTCACTTTTTACCACTTGAATATTAAACTCTCTTAGTTGTGTATTAATCGCCTCGAAAAATTTCAAACAATTCTCAGTTGCTTTATATTTAAACCTTACATCAATAACGTAATATTCAAATACTATATTTGGATAGGTATCTGAATGCTGATTTGATTCAATAAAGCCTAAATATGCATTAATTTTATCTTGTAAAAGAGTTAAATGCTCCGGTTCATTTTTCCAATCCAAATGATCTGCAAGCATCAATATCAAGCCTTCCTCGTCCTTACTAATACCCATAGCATCTATTTTATTTGTTTCTATTATAGACATATTGTTCTCCTCTCTAATCTGGTCTAATAATCTCAACTTTTGTAGAAGATATAGGAGTATCACCTTTAAAATATCCCTTTTCCATCCGTTAAAATTTAACAATTATACACACTCAATTATATAAATTACGAAAAATCACTTGTCACCATTATAGACAATCAAGTGCTTTAAGTTCATTTTCTTAGTTTATCAATATCATCTTGTTACTCAATAAGTCCCAGAAATTCCATGATAATTAATATAGCTAGTAAAGAAAATTAGAAGTTCTTACTAAAATTTGTTACATTCTATTCTAGTTCAATTCCGTCATAAGCATCACCTAGTGACTCAAAATCATCTTTATATCAATACCAACTATCACCTTTACTTTCAAATAATCTCATTAATAGATCTGTGAATGATTTTGCTACAACAGTACTGCTTCCTACTATACCATGAGAATCCCAGTGGCTATCATAACATTTTCCTAACCTATCAGGGTGTAAATCAATAGTTAGAAAATTCCCATTACCCAAATCTGCAATGATATACCTGTGTGAAGAAATATCATATTCACATTTTTCTCCTACAATTATGGGGTTAGCAAGTAGGAATTTATCAGGAGAAACAATACTTACTTCAAAATCTGCATCTGCGAACAAGCCTACCCCTTCACAAATATTATAAAATTCAAGTAAATCATTAGGCAGAACATCATCTTCTTCAATATTTCCACCTTTGTCATTGGATTTTTAATATTATTTTGATAGTCTTCCGTTCTCTGTTACTTACGCTTATAATATCCCCATGAGCATCATTACCCGTATTCTTAAAAACATAATATAGGTCTTACATGGGTTACTCATATTCTCTGCATAAAAAATCAACTAATCGTCACTGGGTAGCGCCAACAATCGAGTAGGAGGGAGTGATTAACTCCCGACCTCTCCAACCACCGTACGTACGGATCCGTATACGGCGGTTCAATTA
>NZ_LIYL01000041.1:0-51813 GCF_001278875.1 Lysinibacillus sp. FJAT-14222
TCCTCATGATAATCTGCGATGAGCTGATAAATTTTTTGACGAAGTAGCTGTTCATTTTCATGAATGCAATACGTGCGTTCATCTTTAAATGGAGATGCTTAGCGATCGTTTGAGAAAAGCCGATTTTTTCATCAAATTCACGGAAAATCAATTCCCCGGTGTCAGAAGAAAGCATGCCTCCATCATTAGATAATTTAATGGAACGGTTGAAATGTAGGGTATTTTGCGTTAAAGTAGTCATCATAAGAATCCTTTCTTTTGGTTGATGTTTAGTCGCAATAACCTTAACAGAAATGGATTCTTTTTTCATCTTTTAAGTGAAAAAGAGAATCCCACAGAAAAGCTGATAGGTCAGTTTTTCTGTGGGATTTTGTATATGTTGATGAATAATCTAGGTTTTAGATTATATTTGTCTAAAGGGGTGTTTTTTATGTCTAAACGAGCAAGAACATCTAAAATCGAAAAATGGATTAAAGAAGGGCGAGGGACGAGTGTTGGCTCCGAGTATAAACCTTGGCTCAATATTCAAGACGTTGCATCAATGTCCGTTCTTAACCCAATTATTGGATGGTCTTTATTGTCTTGTAACATTGCGACTAATCTAGTTCCAAGGTACTGGTGAAAATGATGTCTTAATCCGATCGTATAATCTTTGTTTTCCTTAGTTAGGTTCTTTACATTCATCTGTTATTCTTCTTTGTTTGTTTTATTCAATAGAATTGTCAAATTAAGTACAATACAGATATGCCTCAAAGGAAACTAAAAGACATGCTTTCTGTTAGAATTTAGGGTTCATGCCTTTTAAGGATTTTATTCAGTGTCTATTCTAACGGGCTTGACATTTAACGGCGTTTCTTTTTTTGATTGATTAGCGAAATGCATAACCCCTTACATACTCTCTTTGCGACAATGAAGCAAAATGAAAATCTAGGGTCTTAACATTTCTCCCTTGTCCCATGAAACAATTAATCGATTCAATCTTCTTAGCCGAGTTTCTTCTTTTTTAGCACTCATTACCCACCAAATAGAATCTCTTCTGTACGAAGGTGGAAGCTGATTAAAAAATTCCCAAGAACTTGGATGTTTTATAATTTCATCCTCATATTCTTTCGTTAAAGTAACGTTCCTATGAACGGAAGAATAACCTGTTTGATCATTTCTTTGATTGAAAACAGTCAATCCCTCAGGCCTCATTTGATTGTGTTCTATCAGTTTATGCACCTTTTGCACATTAACTTTACTCCAGAGGCTATTAGGCTTACGTGGAGTAAAGCGAATTTTATAGCAATCTTCATCAACTGTTTTTCGTATCCCATCAATCCAACCAAATGACAGTGCACAATCTACTGATTCGGACCAAGTAAGACTTGCTTTATTGGTCTTTTTCTTAAAAAAAACTACCCAAATTTCACTAGCTGTTTGGTGATGAATATCCAACCAATCAATAAATTCTGTTTGATTACTAAAAAATAGCACTTCACTCATTTTTCCAGCCATTCTAAAATCATTTGATTAAGCTCTTCAGGTCTTTCTTCTTGAATCCAATGACCAGTGTTTAAACTCTTAATGTCTATATTAGGTACAAAATCTTTTATATTTGGAAGCGGCGGAATAATATCTTTCTCACCATAAATCATCAATGTTGGCTGATGAAGAATAGGAGATGAGTCACCTAATAAATTCCAATTACGATTTAAATTTCTGTACCAATTGATGCTTGGAGTGAAACCTGTCTTATTGAAGGCTGTGATATAAACAGAAAGATCATCATCGCTCATAACAGGTTCACCTAACGGCTGGGTTGCTTTAGCTAGATTAATCATTTCCATTCCTTCAACAGAGCCTTGTGATGGAACATTCTTTCGATATAAGTTACGAAGAAATTGGGCTGCATTTTCGTCTAATACAGCATCTGCAACACCTGGTTGTTTGTTAAAGTGAACAAAATAGTAATCATCGCCAAAAGCTTCTTCCATAAAATCAATCCAAGGTCTCTCTCCTCGAACTTGGTAGGGCAAGCATAAGTTAATCATTTTATTAACACGTTCTGGATGCAGCAAAGCCATACTCCAAACAACACTTGCGCCCCAATCATGGCCCATAAAAATGGCATCTTTGTATTGGTAGTGATCCAAAAGAGCAACAAGATCACCCGTTAAATGTTCAATATCATATTTTGTGACTTCTTTTGGACAAGAAGACTCTCCATACCCTCGTTGATTAGGAATAATAACGTGATAACCTGCTTCTACAAGAGGGGTCACTTGATGTCTCCAAGAAAAGGCATGCTCTGGCCATCCGTGGCAGAGAACGATAGGTTGCCCCCCATTTTTTTGTCCAGCTTCAAAAACCTCTAGCTCCACACCGTTACCTGAGATAAGTGTTGGTGTTGGAAATTCATAATTGTTTGTCATTCAACATCCTCCTAATTAAAATAAAAGTATCTTACAATGACAATATTATCATGGACGTTTGACAACGGTCTGTCAGCTTTGAGAAACTCACTTAATGATATTTGTCAGCCATCAATCTGAGTTTGGAAGCAATTTTTTTGCGCATTTCTTTTGGAGCTAAGACCTCTATATGCTCTCCAAAACTAAATATGAGAGAGAACAACCATTCTTTTTCGGGGAATGTAGCTGTAACAAGAAGTTCACCTGTTTCTAACACCGCAATATCTTCTTTATTAAAAACATCCTTCACACGAGACTTCATTTGAGGGGAAACTTTTAAGACAATTGTTGTCATTGTTGTTTGTTCATTTAATAATGCCATAATCTCGTGATAGGATTTTTCTCGACGTTCAAATGATTGATTTTTAATGTGAAAATCACTTATACGGGAAACTCTAAATATTCTGAAGTCTTCTTTTAAAAGACAATAAGCAAATAAATACCAAGTATAATTTTTAAATATGAGCGACATAGGCTCAACTTGTCTTTTGCTGACGATATTATCATAATTTCTGTAGTCAATAGTCAGTAAATTAGTCTGTGTAATAGCTTTCCTTAGCGTCTTAACTAATGCTTTTTGATTTGGAGAGTCTCCATAAGGATGTAAATCAATGATGATTTGTTCCATATGCAGCTTTAGATAATCTACCTTGTTTTTAGGAATGATATTTTGTAGTTTTTCTATGGATGATTCTAACTCAATGTCGTCAACTGTGAAATTAATATCCTTGAGAACAGAAAGAAGGGAGGACAGGTTATTAAGAGTTAGTACTTGATGATTTAATTTATAACTCTCATAAATGCTGAATCCACCATTGTTTCCGGAATGGGAAATGATGGGAATGCCAGCTAGATTGATTGTTTCAATATCTCGGTAAATAGTCCGGACCGACACTTCAAATTTCTCAGCCAATTCATTTGCTGTTACACGATTTCTATTAAGTAACATCACAATAATGGTTAACATACGTTCTATTTTCATCTTGTTCTCCTTAAAAATATATTTTTTTATTATGTAGTAGAATCAATTTCATAATACGCACTTTTAAAAAATCATAAAGAAACAGAATTTCGATGATTTCTTAAAAAAACGAATGAAATAGCTAATTATGCTACAGAAAGTTGTAGTTGGGAAAGCCGATCAACTGCCAGTTTGCAGGCGTTGTACGCAAGATGAACCAAATCAAAATGGACTTTAGCTTTCTTCCCTGTACAATGGTAAATCTGATTCAATAGAAAATAACCTTTAAGATAGGCGTTTACGCGCTCAACGGCACTTCGTTCCTTATAGATTTCAGTCCATTTCATCGAGCCTCTTGCCGGTACCGTCTCAGGTCATCTGTAACTTTCTTTTTATAAACCTTTTGACAAAGGCTGTCGCGGGCTAATGAACATTCTTTACATTCGATTGGTCGTGTATATTTTAATGTTCCATATTTTGTATCATAGCTGTCGTAACGATAACTATGCTCTCGCACACATGTTGGCGCGAAGTGCTTATCGAAGCCTATTGGTTCAGGCTCATTTTTCTTATTGTATGCTATGACAGACTGGGCTCCTATACGATGAACTTGTTCATAAATAGGGTAGTAGTCATAACCGGCGTCCATTGTCGTCCTCTTGATTTCTAAAGAAGGTAAACGGGCGTGGACCCCCTTCAATAAAGGAATTGCAGCTTTTCCATCGTTAAGACTGCCAGAAGAAAACAGCGATTGAAGGATGTATTGGCTTTTCGTCCCAACGGCTAGATGGCACTTAAATCCGAACCAAAAGATATTCTTCCCTTCGCTATTCTTCTTCACCCCCCATTCAGGTTGAATGGGTACAGCGGAGCGAAGTTCTTTGAGGGGTACATCCAGTTGGCCGGCAATTGTTTTTTCATAGAGCGGAAGGTTAGCTTCTTTCTCAGCCTGTGCGAGGAGCCACTGTTCACGTTCTTCTTTCTTTTTACGACCTCTTTTCTGAGGTTCCTTTTTAACCTTTTCTGTTTTGAATGGAGCGCGGTCACGTGATTCAACATGGGTTGCATCAATGGCTATTGTTTCACCTGAGACAAATCCTTCCGATATTGCCTGGAGAAGAAGACGCTCTTGAACAATTTCTAACGCGTCTGATTCGCTAATTAACGTGATCATACGCGAATAGGAAGCTTCAGATGGAATCTCATCCGATACCAAGAATCCACAATCAACTTTTCCAATCACTGATAGTGGGATTTCCAACGAAGAGTATTCTTTCGCTTTAAAATCACATTTTGATTTTACTGTATATGATAATACAACATTGCAACCATTATTTGCAGTAGAGTTTGATGGAAAGTCTCATTTAGTAGAAATTCAAAAGTCGAGAGATAAACTTAAAAATAGATTAGTGGAAAGGTTTAATCTTCCCCTTTTAAGAATTAACTCTTTATATTTGGATAAGAAGTATCGTAGTTTAGATCTTTTAAGTTGGTGTATAGAAGTTTGGTTTTCAGCTAAATATTTTTATGAGGCGCAGAGAAATGGTCTGATTCCATATGATGAGCCATTCTCTCCTATGTCTTTACAAGAATATCAAATAATAAATTCTATACCATTTGAAGTAATAGAAGAAGTAAAAAGGTGAGTTTCTTCCAATAAAAGTTTGCTTATTATAAGTTCAGCTACTATGAATAGAAAACCTTTTTTAAATGCAATGATTTCTTCTATACCTAAGAAGTATTCTTTTTTTACAATAGCCGAAGATTTATTGTCATTACCTGCTATTTGTAAAGAGAAGCCTAATGTTACTATAGATAGCTTAAAAGAAGGTTACACTGAAAGTATAAGAAAAATGGCGATTGCTGCTAGTGCATATGATAAATGTATTTCTTTAATTGATAATTATGAATTAGATGATAAAGTGATTTTTAATAACTTTAAGATTCTTTTGAAGGAAAATAAGTGTTTAATAGGAACAATACATCGAGATACTAGTAGATATAAAAATATGACGACGTTTGAAGAAATATGTGAAGCTTTATCCATTTTTGGTGATATAGATTTTAATATATTTGATAGTTTTATTATACTTGAAAATTATTTTATAGATGGGCAAAAGCGAGATGTATTAAATATTTTTTATAAAGCATCAATTTAATCAATCTTTTTTATAAAATTAAGCTCTACAAAAAATCAAACCCACGCATTTTGATCAATCTTTTTTCAAAGTTCGTGGGTTTGTTCTATTACAGAACCAATGTTTGAACCTAACTTTTAATCAAACTTTATTCCAAATCTACATTTATTGTTGAGTAACAATAAATATCTATACTCGACAAAAAAGTTGTATACTTCACAATAATGTTATATACAGGACAAAAAAAGTAGTATACTGAATAATTAAACCATATCTATGGAAGAACTCTTTTATTGATAAAAATCACCTCTCTTTGTTCATTGAGGTGATTTTTTTATTGGATATTTGTATATGCTAATATACAAGTGGCATATCCTAAATTAACCATTTGTCCTATTATTAACTATGTAGCAAACTGAAAATTAAGATATTTATTTTTAGTTACTATCAATATTTAAATAATAACCTTTGTTTTTTAAATAGACTAAAAGAGAAGGAGAATCACTATTCTCCTCAATTTTATCTCGTAATTTTTTCACGCAGACATATAGTGATGATGGTGTCATTAAATCTAACCTATCAATGAGAGAATCTACACTAATAACTTTACCTCTATTTTTTAATAAATAATAAATTAGCCTAAATTCCAGATTAGTTAGTGGATGGCTTTGATTTTTAGTAATAATACTGTGTTTTTCTATAGAGAAATAAGTATCAGTATTTAATCTATATAAATCATTGAATTCTTTATTAATGAAGTTTTGTTTAGAGATAAATCTTGGAAATTTATAATAAAAATTCAAAAAATTCTCCTTATAATCTAATGAACTTGAAAGAAGAATAACCGGCTTATTAATGTTTTTCTCTACTTTTTGTAGATCTTCATAGCAGAGAGAATCTCCAACAAAAGCTATACAATCTTCATCATTTATTAAACTTTGAAAATCGTTAATTCTCTTTAGTGATATATTAAACAATAATAAGTCAAGAAATTGATAAAAATTATGATTATTAGTCAAAACAGCTATATAATTTGAATTCATATAATCCCTCCTAACTTTAGTGATATTATAACACTGAAAATGTAAAATTGTATAAAAAAAGTAATAAATTGAGAATTGTTATAATATAAGAGAGTGAGAGTGGTGTATAATATTAATAGTTATACCCATTTTAAAAAATGTAGGAGGCCAACAGGGGGTGGATAAATGAGGGAATTATTAAATTCAGAAAAGAGCAGAAATATGAAAAAACTATTAAACTTCATATATAAAACTCTTTTATTAGTAATTTTATATTTTATGTCCTTCATTATAGCGAATATAGAAATGCCTAGATTTGATTTTTTAAATAATATAAATCCAGCGTGGGTCGTAATAGATATTGAGAATGATTTCTTAGTTATTATATTTTTTGTCTTATTATTAAAGACAATCGGAAAAAAATATATTTATTTATTTAGTATAGAACCTTTAAAAAATAATAAAAGTTATGTTTGGATTGTTCTTTCTTTATTTGCAACTTACTTAATTATAGAAATGGTTTCTGGATCGAATTTTCAACTTAGAATATTTACCATGGATTTTTTGTCTTACTTAGTATTACTTTTACGTGTTCTAATAATAGTTCCAATAGCAGAAGAATTTATGTATAGAGGATTATTGGTTTTAATACCGAGTAAAAGGATAAAATATTTAATGTTGTTGGTTTCATCCATTGTTTTTGCTTTATTTCATGATGATCCCACATTAATTATTTGGTTAGGTTTAAGTTTAGGTATATTAGCGATTCGTTTCAATAATATTTGGATTCCAATTATTGCCCACGCTCTTTGGAATTTATTTGTATCATTTTTTGCATTGTAATTATTATGGAAGGTTAATCATTCAAAAGAAAAACCAGTCCTCAGAATTTATAAAGGACTGGCTTTTTTATTTTTTAGTCTAACCATTTTCCGATAAGTTTAACAGCATCTCTTGCTCCGTTATAGATATTTTTACCCCATAAAGTAAGAGTTTCACCTAAAGATCCAAGATCGAATGTAATGTTAACGCTGTTATCATTACCATATACAGTTTTCTGACCTTTAGTGTTGTTATTAGAATCTGTAATAATGTAAGTTACTCCACAGTTCCCATTTGCATATACAGAATTTTGAGAACCCTGCACATAATTTGATAGCCACATAGATTCGGTTGCAAGTTTCGCTTTTTCCCCTGGTTGAACAGTAGCATTATAATTGGAATCTGCGAAAGCTCCTGTAGGTAACGCAAAGACGCCAGTTATCAATAGTGCTGCAGTTAAAATAAAAGCTTTAAATTTATTAGCCATTTTGTATCACCTCCATTCGATTAATACTAGATTATTATTTTTTTTCGAATATTTAAATATTTAAAAGTTAATATAGGCATTAATTTTTGTTAATATAAGGTAAAAATGGATTATTCAATTTATTTCTATGATAAAATAAGAAAAAAGTAAGTTTATTCTAAGAGAATGGTTTAAATAAGGTTCAATATTTTTTCTAGTATATTCTTTTAATAGCTGAAAAATATAATGTTGAAATCAACAAGGGGGATAATGTCTTATGTTAAAGAAATTGTTTATATTTTTGTTATTTTTAATAGTACTAAGTGGCTGTAGCTTAAAAAGTAAACCTCTAATTATAGCTGTGATGGCTCCAGAAATGGAAGATTCAATTAAAAATTTATATGCTGAAAATTATGATTATGATATAGAAATTAAGTCTATATTACCCAGTGTAGATGCAATAAATGGTAATTGGGTAGAGTTGGATAAAGTGATTGATAATTTCTTGATAAATAATAAGGATGTAGATATAGTGTATGGGTTTACACCTGATTATTTAAAGGGGTTGGTTGAAAAAGGGGATTTAAAAAATTTGAGTACTTCAATGGATGAATCTGTATTGGAGAAAATTGCACCAGCTATATTAGAACCTATTAAACAAGCAGGTAAAGGGGATGTATACGCGGTTGCTCCATACTTTAATAACTATGTACTTGTGTATAATAAAAGAATTTTTGAACAAGTAGAAGTCGAAAAACCAAGTAATAGTATGACGTGGCAAGAAATAAGTAAATTAGCTACTGAAGTTCAAGAGAAATCGAATTATAAAGGTATTGCATTGGGTTTTCCTTCTTCAGATAGACAATTTTACTTTTTATATCAAAGTATAAATGATCCAGTTGATTATTTTGAAAATAAGGATGGAAAAGCTATAGTTAATACTACGATTACTAAAAAGTACTGGAAGCTGTTCGCTGATATGTACAAAGATAACTCAAAAGCAACAGGAGAGGAGTTTATGAATGGGAAAGTATCTATGGCTCTTCTACCATTAGGACAACTAATAGATTCCGAATTTCTTAAGTTTTATGCGGATTTGGATAAATCAAATTGGGGAATAGTGGAAATGCCTGTTTTTGAGGAAAATAAAGGAGGTCTTGCGTTTACAGATTCTCTATTTTCTATTTCAAAGTATAGTGATAATGATGAAGCTATAAAATTTTTAGAATATATACAGGGTGAAAAATTCGCCAAATTATTAACTAAAACTACATTATTCCCTACATATTGGGACGAAGAAATTAAAGATATACTTATTCAAAAATACGAGTTTGACTTATCACCAGCATACAACCAACCTGGAGCATTAATTAAGCCACCACAATTTAACGCAGACAAATTCAATGAGATTACAAATGTAGGAGCCGATTACTTTACACAATATTTAAAAGGAGAAGGTGAACTAAATAAACTACTGAGTGATTATGAAGGAAAAATAAACAAAAAGAAATAATGAAATATAAATTTTAAATATTAATAGAACAAAATGAGGGCCTCCACTTTAACTTAGCTGGTGGCCCTAAATTATTATTTTATCCTTGTTCTATAGATAACGATCTTAATTACACAACCTTATAGTTTCCGTAGTGAACGTAAATAACACTTTTTACCAAACGGACTTTTGTATGGTGTGGACTGTTTTATTAATATTTTG
The DNA here is from genome assembly GCF_001278875.1 of Lysinibacillus sp. FJAT-14222. Lineage (NCBI taxonomy): Bacteria > Bacillati > Bacillota > Bacilli > Caryophanales > Bacillaceae > Lysinibacillus > Lysinibacillus sp. FJAT-14222. Next base: position 9,577 of record NZ_LIYL01000041.1, read on the forward strand.
AGGTTCATCCAACAATGTGAGCTTACTGATTTTCAAGAGGAGGAATAATATCTTGTCTAAAAGAATGTATGTATCATTTTTAATAGCTGCAGTGGCACTATTTTTAATAATATCATTATTTTTTTTAATAGTATCAATCCTTTTTACTGAGAGTTTATATAAAATAGAAATACTTTGATTTCTACATTGAATCAGTGATTTGTTACACAGAGGGTTAAGATGATGGGTAATGATAGTAAAAGGCCTGTAGGAACCTTCTCTTGTGTATGTGGATTCGTCTATTCTCGTAAGGGTCCAGATAAAACAGAAAACGATAAAACAAAAATTGGACGTATTAAGATGTTTGGTGAGACTTGGTTGAACAAACTCCACCAATTGGTAGAAAGTGAACAGTTGAGTTACAAAGCATGCTCAGAAATATTAAAAGTTGATATAAAAACAATTATTAAATATTCGAGGCAAAAACATAATAAGCCTATTAACAAAATAAATAACACTAATAGTGATATGAAACAAAGGTGGCTCGATTTAATCACTCAATACCCTACTTATTCAAGAACAGAGCTTAGAAAAAAAGATCCTTCACTTTACATGCGAATTGGTTCTGGTTTCTCTCAAAGATATATTAACGCACCTACTTGGTCTAGTTTATTAAAACAATTAATAGATGAAAATCCTGAAATTGATATGCCCATACAATATTTTATTCAAGAGCATGGTGGTGATTACGCAAAAATTGCATCTGAATTGGTTGATTATTATCATTCATATGCTTGGAATCACCATTCTGATGAAGAACAATTTCCTCCTTTTATTTTTGAATCATCTTCTAAAAGCATCCATTTGAAGTATAGGATTGCGAGTATACTAATTAATCTTATGGAACGATTTGATGCTGATTCTCATGAGTTAAAAGATGAAATTGAATTAATAAAAAAATTAAATCCTCAAGCCATAGTTACAACCAATTATGATAAATTACTGGAAACTTTATTTCCAAAATATGAGGCGATAGTTGGCCAACATGTTATCCGCCAGAAGAAATCAACAGATATTGGACATATTTTAAAAATTCATGGTTCAGTTGATGAATGTAATAGTATCGTTATCGAACAACAAGATTACGACTATTTCTTTAAAAAGCAGATATACTTAATTGCCAAGCTGTTTACATATTTTATGGAACATCCAATTATCTTCATTGGATACAGCTTAAGTGATGAGAATATAAAATCTATTTTGTATAATGTTAAGCAAATTATTGACGCTGAAACAGAACCATTAATTGAGAATATGTGGTTTATTGATTGGAGTAGGGAGCCACTTAATCCTGACACAATGCCTCCTAGTGAAAAATCTATTTCAGTAGGAAATGGAGAATCTGTTAGAGTTAATTATATTAAATTACACAGGTACGATAAGCTTTACGAAGCTTTGTATCAAGATTCAGTAGATATTGAGTTATTAAAACAAATCGAGGAAACGGTTTATAATGTAGTAAAAAGTGATACGATAACCAATTTAGAAGTAGACATAGCAAGCTTACGCTACTTAACTGATAGAGAAAGTTTCTTAAGTACAATAACTACTGCATCTGCCGATGGTGAAGTTGCTGCTACAAGAACGCTTGTTACATTTGCTGATATACAAGATCCTAACCAATTAGCTGCTCAATTCACTCTTTCAGCTACAGAACTATGTAGTAGGGTATATGATGGTCAACTCTCATACTGGTCTCACGCTTATGATTTAATAAGAGACGTTAGTGTACAAACGGGTGTGAATTTACGAGCAAGTAATAATATTTATCATGTAAATATGAACGGAATTAGCAGGTTTTCAATGAATATGGTCCATTTGTTGAAAAAAGTAAAAGACATGGAACCATACACAATTACTTTAGATAATCAAAAAATAAACTACCCAATTGTTGAGTAGTTTAGAAAAAAGTTTGATTAAAAGAATGCTTCAAACCTTGATTTTATATAGAGGGAACCCACACGTTTTGAACAAAAATTAATCAAAATATGTGGGTTTTTAGATCTTTAAATCCTCTTAAATAGCAATTTCAATTTCACCAGATATTAAACGTTGTACGATGCTGTTATGGATAATCCCTACAAATGTTTTTGCTGTATCGGGTGTTACTTCAATTGTTTTATTTGTATCATTGAAAGTAACTCTAAGTGATACATCTAGTTTATTAACAGCTTCTTTAATTTTTTCAATAGAATAATCTGTATCTTGAGCACTATATTTAGACAATCTTCTCACAGCTCTCGCGCTGCTATATAATTTTTGTGTCACTGTATCTTCATCTAATCCAGAAAATTTATATTTAGCAGATGAAATTGTATATTCACCATGAGCGAATTTACTTATGACTGCTTGTGATTTGGCTTTACGATTTTCATTTAGAGTTAACATACTTTCAAATCGATTAACATCATAAACAAACAATTTTTCATCTGCTCTATCATATCGCGCTGTAACAACAGGTGGAACTTGGATACCTTTAGGAACATCTACAACTGTTGTATTTTCAGTGATTGATACAGACAATATGGATTTATTCTTGATTACTGCATTTCTAGCAATAGATAAAAAATATAGAGATTGTTCATCTTGAACAATCAAAAACTTTATACCTTCATTTTCTTCAAGATTTTTTATTTCTCCTTTTGATTTACTTTTCTTAGAAAAGTGGATAATATTCTCCTCTGGATCGTTGAGTAAACTTTCAATTTTTTCTTTAAAGTCATGTAGATAGCTTTTTTCGGCAATTTTAGCAAACTCTAAATAATACGGGATATCTTCGATTAAAGCATTACCATTCAATACATTCATATTACTTTCCTTGGTTCTCTGTTTTGCTAAGTCGGATTTAAAATTATTAAAAATACTTTGTTTCTCTTTATCACCAGTCTGCAACAAATAAATTCTATACAACTTAGAATTTTTTGATGTACATACATAAATACGCTCTAAAGCCATTACTCATCAATACCTCACTTCTTATACATCGTTATATATATCTTTGATTTCGTTGGTTCTCCTAGTTGATATACCTTAAAATCTATAAATTTTTTTGATTTAAAGGTAAAAACATATTTGCTATCTTTTGTCTTACATAGATTTATTCCTAGAATAACGAGAGCGATATTAGGAAATATATCTGTACTTTTCATTATTAAAGTGTAAATCAAAATTTGAATTACTATAAAAACAATTATCGCTCCATATAAGTTACCTTCTATTATTAATACAGCTGGAATTATATTACCTAGTAAAAACGACATTGTATTCCCGTTTATTTCTTCTAGTTCACTTTCTTCAAATGATTTCCTGTTACCAGGTAGGACCTGATTTGTAGAAGAATTTATATATTGTTGGGTTAACAAGAATCTAAGAAACCATGTTAAAAAAAACAAAATAATAAATAAAAGTCCACACCACCAATAAACATTTATATCTATCGTCACTATCTTGATATTCCAATTCATCTTAAAGGGATGTTGAAATTTATCATCAAGTTGTAATAAAAATAAAAAATATGCAGGTGACATCGCCGTTATAAAGTATAAAATTTTATAAAACCATCTCGTTCCATAAAACAAACTAACCACCTCCACCTATTATTAATTGTTTTTATATTCAATAATGGTGTTTAAAGTGTTAATTGATAAAGTTTTAAGTCTATAGTATCGATGTGAAATCTGAAGAATGACACTCTGTGCAATGGAAACTTTTATCCTCTATAAAAAATTTATGTATTTTATTTTGAGGTAAATTCCTATATCTAAAAGATTTCGTAGATAATGCTCCTTCCGATAAAGGAAGCGTATCCCAAATGTTTTTATTAAATTCTCCTGCATTCCCACCATGATGAGGAACCACTATTACGTATGATTTAACAGATGTTACATTTAATACATTATTATAGATTTGAGGATAATGATGATCCCCCGTTAAAACACCTATTTTTTCATTCCCTTCAATTGTTATTACTATGCCACTTTGATTCATATTACTACCATCACTTGAACGAAATAATTCCAGATTATTAACTTTACCTTGAGATACTAATTCGATTCTCCTTCCGGATTTCGTTTTATGTGCAGGGGAAAGAATATCAATATTTATACCGGAAGATTGTAATCGGTTGAATGCATTATTCAGCTGAAGTGTATTTGGCATTTTAGAAGGAACGACAATATTCTCCATCAACTTTATTTGAGTATCATTTAAATCTAAGATAGCTCTATAATGATCTAAATCCCAATGACTAATTACTACATTAAATTTTTTGGTTAAATTTGCTCTATTTATTATTGTGTTCATTTCAGATTCTTTAAACTTCACATCTCCTCCAAGATCATAAATCAGATGGAAATCATCCCAAATTATTTCATTCCAATTACCACAACCTACATCTCTAATAATTAACTTTGGATTATTTTCATCTTTAAGCTTGTTAAGCTCGTTGTAAAAATTGCATTTATGAAAATTCATAGTTTCATTATTAATAAATAATTCATCATTTATTGTTCTATATTGTTGAAAATTTAATTCATTGTTATCTTGCATTGTTAAATTAAATTTTATCAAACTATATTCAGGTTCTGTCTCTGTTATTAGGAATTTCTCGAAAAACTCAATAGGGATATCATACCAATAGCCCGGACGTGGCCCTTTATAACTTTCGACTTTCACCTTATTTAGAACTAAAAGTGTTTTTAACAAGTTAGTATTGTTATTATTACTTTCTAAGTCAGCAAAACGTGATAAGGTAGTCAAATCTTCTCTCAAATAAAAATCAAATACTAATTCATATGCATTTTGTTTATAATCCCATAAAACCCTTTCACAGTATAAATACATATTAAACCTCCCTAAAATTTTTAAACAAAACTATATTATTTAATGCTATCACATTTTCAGTATCCATTTACTACATTTTTTAGGAAAATGGACCGTTATACATAATAAAATAATACAACTTTTGAATCTTATGAATTTATCTCGAAGAGGTCAATTTTAACTTTTAAAAAACTGCAAAAATAAACTAATAAAACGCTCCACTTCGGAGCGTTTCAGTATACAACTTTTTTGTTACAGTTGTATGGGAAATCATTACAACCAAATGGATATTAAATATATAACTTTTTTGTAAAATAATTTAAATATCTAATATAAGAATGCGCTTTTTAGCGACCTATAGTATACAATTTTATTGTCATTCAACATTATGTAGATTTGAAATAAAGTCGTACTGTTTGTAAAAAAGATGTACCGTTTAAAATAAAGTTATACCGTTTGTAAAAAAGCTGCACCGTTTTACCCCTTTGGATAATTGTTGTATTGAAAAAAAGATCGATACTTGTTAAAAAAGTTCGTTACTTGAAAAAAAGATTATTACCACTGTAGCTTTGTACGAAAGATGGATTATTTATAATAAAGATTGATTAAAATTATCTCTCCTCTATAGATTTCTAAGAGGAGAGATTTTTTATTGAATATCTATGTTATCGTCACTTTAGAACGTAGTTTTGTAAAAAAGACTGATAATTTGTAATAAAAATCACCTTTAAATAAAAAGAGCTTCCATGTGATCAAGGGCACTGAAAAACTAAAGAAATTCATTTTTTTATATTATAAATCTGTCTTTTGTTGGATTTAGAAACTCAAAAAAGTCGATTTGCATCACATTTTTGTGGAAAATCGACTTTTTCAGTGCCCTCCATGTGATCATGAGGCCTTTTTTATTCTTTTGATTCAAAAATTAAGTCTTTATTATGTTTGACTAAATCTCTAATTTCTTTAGGAGTCATATTTTCTCACTCTGATTTTGGGTACATAGTTAGTAAGTATATTTCATTTTTTTCAGTTACTAAATAAAGAACAATCCTGAATCCACCTCTACCAATGCTGCTGGCAACCAAGAGATGAACTAAGTTATCTGAAGCAATCGCCCCCTTGAAACCGAATAGGAGAGCAACATTTCAAATAATGTTCCATGATATAACTATCTATGTAATATAACTATGTTTGAACAAGGAGATGGAAGCATGAGTAAGTTAGCAGGCAAAATAGCTTTAGTTACAGGATCAAGTCGAGGAATTGGCCGCAGTATTGCATTGCGTCTGGCACAAGAGGGAGCCTTTGTCGTCGTTCATTACGGGAAAAGACGTAATGAGGCAGAAGCAGTTGTTCACCAAATCGAGCAAAGCGGAGGAAATGCTTGCGCGATTGGTGCGGACCTTAGTACTTTAGATGGTATTCAAGATTTATTTACTACTTTGGATGACACTATTCGGGAATATATGGGCGGTGACGGATTCGATATTCTTGTCAACAATGCTGGAATTGGTCAAATTATCAGTTTAGAAGAGACGACGGAAGAATCATTTGACGAGGTAATGAAGATTAATGTTAAAGCACCACTTTTTGTTACTCAACAAGCTTTGCCACGTTTAAAAGATGGAGGACGCATTATTAATATTTCATCTTTTGTAACACGTGCAGCTTCTCCAAGTGTCTTCACGTACAGTATGTCCAAAGGTGCTATCGACACATTTACGCGTCTTCTAGCCAAACAACTAGGGAGCCGTAATATTACGGTAAACGCCATCCAGCCTGGAATTATTAATACAGAGATGAATGCTGAGACTTTGGAAAACCTTGATGGACAAAAATATGCGGCTGGTCTTTCAATCTTCAACAGATGGGGAGAACCCGAGGATGTGGCAGATATTGCCGCCTTTCTCGCTTCCTCAGACAGCCGTTGGGTAACTGGTCAATTGCTCGATGCAAGTGGCGGATCTCATCTATAGAACCTGTAAGATAACGAATTTATAAGGAACTTCAAATGAAGTGACCCCAAAAAGTTAGACACATATTTTAAGCAGTTACTGAGGAATGAACTCTGTATTGGACAGGGCTCATTCCTTTTAATTTTCCTTTAATTCGTTTGTTATTGTAAATAGTAAATGTACTTCTCCAATTCTGAAATGAAATGTTCCATACTTTCAAATTTTTGATGATAAAATAGTTCAGATTTTAATAGTCCTTCATTATGGGAGAATGTTGAACGATTGGCTCCATTTACAGGGAAAAATCCAGTTCCGGATTACAAGAAACAGAATGGATTCTATGCCTATCAATCGGAAATATAATTAATTATCAAACTTTGTACGGCACGGTCTTCCGCAATCGGGCGCGATTGTTGAACAACACAGTTAAAAAATGTTCAAACTTTTTTATAAAATCGAAACCTAAATATGCAAGAGAAGAATCTATTTTGATCAAACTTTATTTCAAAGCAATATTTATTGTTTCATGGTAATAAAAATATTTAAAAAACAATAAAGTCGATTAAAAAATAATAGAGTTGTTTAAAAAGGGAATATCCTTGCCGCGAAATAGTGATTGTCCTAAGCTAATCCTGATTCTATAATAGTGAATGTAGAATAGTTAAATAACAATTAATGAGGTGGCTTATGAAAAAGCAATGGAACTTAATATTAGCTCTAATTGTGGTCTTAATTATCGCGGTTTTTTCAGTTATCAATGTTGACATGGTAACGGTTAATTATTTATTTGGAAAAGCTGAGTGGCCATTGATCCTCGTCATTATTGGGTCAGTCCTATTGGGAGCCCTATTAGCGGGATTAATTAGTATGATGAAATTTTATCAACTTCAAAGAGCATCGAAAAAAGCAGGAGATGAAATAGATCAACATTCTTAAATGTTGATCTATTTCACTAAGAGCCCTATTGTAAAACACCACTTAGAATTAAACGATTTTATTATTTTTAATTTAAAAGTAGTGAAGTATTTTACATCAAAAATTAAACAACTTTATTTTAATCCCGTCCTAAAAATCTGGACGGGTTTTTTTATTTGAGGTTAGAAAATTAAATAACTTTATTGTCACTCTACATTTATGTATAGAATAAATAAAGTTGGAAATATAATCAGAAGACCCGAACTATTACAAAACACTAAATTAGAGTTTCGTAAAATAGTTCGGGTTTTTCATTGGCTAAAATCTTTTTGTCCCAGCTTCTTTTTATTTTTATCAAAGAGGGGTGTTTTAAATATGGCAAACAGAAAAAGTGGATGGAAGAAAAAAGTATGCGATATTTAAAGGAAGGCAGAGGTCAGGGAGAATTTAGTGAGTATATTCCGTGGTTAAATGTTCAGGATTTTTCCTCGAATGGGAATGTAACGCGAATAAATGGCTGGAAGACTACAAGGCAGCATGAATTCTTTTCAAATTTGGAGAGAAGTTATTGTTTTGTTGGATTGGTTAGATGACGTAGTAGATGTTAGAGAACAATTTTCAGTGGATAGGGAACTAACTTTAAAATTGCAGAAATAAGGGGATTCCACATTCTTTCGAAATTTACAAATTAATGTAAAAATGATATTGTTAACAAACACTTATATCAGTTTTAATTGAGAGAGGATGCTATTAATGAGCCAGTATTCGATTGGAAGGGAAATTGCATATAAACTGAAATTTAGAAATGTTTTAATATGGTTATTCATTATGTGTTTACCCATCATCTATTATTTAGCGGTTAGAGACAGTTACGAGTTTAAAGACTCATTACAAGTATTTTCTTTTATGGTTAAAAATATGCCGATTTTCTTTACTATTCTTGCAACGTTAATTTATTTACCCTTATTTTCAGCAGAGTTGAAAAATCGATTTTTAGTTTATACACGTCTAAGAATGCCGATAAAGAAATTACTCTTCATCAAGTTTTCTGCAAATTTTCTGTTATCATTTAGTGTTTTTTTTATTTATATTTTTTCATTGTTTAGCCTTTGCTTTTATATTTTCCCCTCGCTAGGGTTGGCTCATTTACAACCCGAAGCATATAATTTGAATGAAATAACGGTTCAAGAAGACGCTTATACACGTTTTACTTTTACACAACTTTTAGAATATGGTTCTTTAACCTATGGATTAATCTATTCCTTTTGGGTAGGGATAAATGCAGCAATATATGCTTCTATTGGTTTCTTGCTTTTATTGATAGTACCAAATAAGTTTGTAGCTATGTCTATTCCGACATTAATTTTTTTCGTAGGCAGCTATCTACTAGATAGACCATTTCAACTTTTGGATGCTGTCTTCCCATACAATTATATACAACAACCCATTTGGACAGCTGTCACTCCGTTTATAGGATTGTGTTGTTTATGTTTATGTTTATTTCTATACATAAGAAAAAAATTCGATTATCTGGATGATTTAATATGATCAAGTTAAAAGAGATTGGACAAGAATTTCTAAGCTGGAAATGGACACTATGGATACTTTTCCTTTTTCCTTACGGTTGGAATATAAAATCTAAACTAGCTAAGATACAAGAGATACAGGGAGTTTCAATTAATCTATGGGATTTCATTATAGACTTTATCTTTAATCCTTTTTTGTTTATATATTTTCTATTTCCCTTATTTCTTTTCTTGTTTAGCAAGGTAATTTTGCAAAATTGGGAATATATGATCTTGCATAGAGTCCGTAGCTATACAGGATGGATTTTATATACGGTTAGTAAAATTATTCCGTCGATTGTAGTATTCCTATTAATTTGGATATTTATCGGTTACTTAATTACCTTGCCTCTTCCTTTCCAACTATCGTGGAGCCAGTATGCTACCAATGATTTTGGATTAATAAATTATCTTGTTTTTGGATTGCAACAGCATTTTAGTAAGCCATATTTTTCCGTATTGGTGCAAATGTTACAGTATTTTTCTTTTTTGATTACTGTACATGTTGTTATAGCGACGTTTTACTTATTTAGGCCTAAAAACAGTACGCTAACCATTGCAATAAGCTGTATCTATTTTGGGACACTTATCTCATTTAAAAGGGTAGATTGGACTTGGCTTCAAATTCAAAATTATGTTCTTACTTACTATAATGTTGGAAATTTCAATTCGTTTTATATTCCATTGTTAATATTACCCACAATATTTATAATATGTATTTTAGTGGTAAAACTTTTTAAAAAATAGAGAACTAGGATGGAATACTATGCCACAAATCAAAAATACAGTCATTTATATAGTTCTTTGTCTTTTAGGGGTCATTTTCCCTGCATCTGGGGCTGGTGTAAAAACTTCTACTGTTTGGGACAGATTATATATTGTCTTTTTTGGCTTTACTGAACAGAGATTTTTCATCGATTCGTTTGTTTATTACTGCATTATTTTCTTAGGGTTCGTTTATTTGTTCCAAATGCATTTAAGTATTGTATTAACCGAACGAATTTATTATCAATTAATACGGTATCCTAGCTTGTATCGCTGGTTCGGGCAATTTTTCAGGCCAGTTATGCTTAAGGGAATCTTATTATTAACCGTTTTATTTTGCGTAACGATTATCGCAGGCGTATTGGAAGGGAAAAGTCTCAATTTATCCTTAACAGAAGTGCCAGGAAGTTCAGTACCTATGCTAGTTTATCATTTCTTTATAAATGGTTTTTTACAACTAATGAATTATGTACTCATTTCATTTATTGTCATCTGGATATGGAAAAAAGGTGAGTATAGCCTGATTACATTAGGAATACTTATGGTACTTAGTTTACCTATTTTGAATCAAAAACTAATCTTCCCATCTGGTTTAAACAGTCTTGGTCATGTAGGCGGTGGCGAAAATGTAATAGTTCAAATTTCTATTATTTTGCTTATTTATCTCTTAGTTGAATTATTTATTATTTATTACTTATTCAAAAAAAGAGGAGTTTCATTATAATACTGGAGGGAAATTTAATGGCATTAATTGAGTTAATAAATGTAAGTAAATCATTTAAAAATAACCCGATATTTACAGACATATCTGTTCGATTTGAAAAAGGATATATTTACGGAATTACAGGAAATAATGGTTCAGGTAAGTCTGTACTCTTTAAAATGATTTGTGGTTTTATACCGCCTGATGAAGGCAGTATAGTGATTGATCCTGATTATATGGAACTAAAAACTAAATTCCCGAAAAACTTTGGAATCATCATAGATCGTCCGGGTTATGATTCTAGCAAAAATGGATTTGATAATTTGAAAACATTAGCAATTATTCAGAATCTTGTTTCAGATGGAGAAATCAAAAATGCGATGAAAATCGTAGGTCTAGATCCCAATAACAAACAAAAGGTAAAACACTATTCATTAGGGATGAAACAAAAGCTTTCTTTAGCTCAAGCTATAATGGAAAATCAGCAAGTTTTAATATTAGATGAACCATTCAATGCACTCGACAGTGAAAGTGTAGAGAATATAAGAAAGTTATTATTGGACTATAAAAATAATGGTAAGACGATTTTTATAACGAGCCATAATCAAGAAGATATTGATCTATTATGTGATCATGTATTAACAATAGATAATTATAAATTGGTGAAGGTTAAATAGAAATTGAATTATTCACCCATATAAAGAAGCGGCGAAGATAGAGGTGTGATCCTACTGAATAAGTTATTTTTAATAATTGTCTTTGAAAGTGGGAACCTTAGGTGAAGTTTGATCACAATTAATTTTTTGATCTTTATCTATACCTTTTATAATTGCATACTTATTATCCCATTCACACATTGTGTTTAATACTGGTACAAATGATCTTCCTAGAACTGTTAAGCTGTATTCTACTTTTGGTGGTACTTCTTTAAATATTTCTCTTCGTACAAGTCCATCTCTTTCTAACTGTTTCAATTGATCTGTTAAGACTTTTTGTGTAATTCCAGGTATTAATTCGTAAAACTCTTTTGTCCTTACTGATTTTTGACTCAAGAAAAAGAGTATTAAACATTTCCATTTCCCACCTGCGATGTTCATAAAAATGTTGATGCCAGTATTATAGTTAACCCTATGCTTTCCCTCCTAAATAGGCACTTAAAAGTGGCTATACCACATTTAAGTGCGTTATTTTCTTATTTATTATTGCTTACTATAATTAAAGGTGAAATAAATAAAAACTTCGGAGTTGATATCATGAGTGTGAAAAATATTTTGGAAAAAAGATGTTCAGTTAGACATTATGATTCAAGTTATAAAATAAGTTCAGAAATTCTAACCTCGTTAGTATAAAGTGCAAGTAAGTCTCCTAATGGAAATAATATTCAAGCTACTCGATACTAGTATAGGTTTATGTTTTTTCTTATATGATTTGAATATTTGAAGAAGATGTTAGCCATGCAGAACTTATTAAAAGACTTGTATCCGGACACTACTTTATTTACATAAAAATTATATTAATATTTATCTTTTAATTGGTGACATTTTATTCTACTTCTATCAATCAAAGTTGTATTTTTCTTTCACTGAATTTTTTAGTTTCACATAATTAGGATTTTCAATTTCGAATGGATTCATTCTATTTGATAATTGTTTTTTACCATTAAAGTTCATGTTATATTTTCCATGATATACAGCGATAGGAAGATATTTATCTTCATTTTCCTTTTTCGCTAAAAATAGAAGATACTTTGCTCCCACTTCGGACATCTCATATCCTTCAGAGATAAAAACATCATTTTCATTAATAAATGCATAAGGTTCATTCACAGTAATAACATCATTTTCTTTAATACCAAAATTATTCTTGTGAATTTTCTCCACTTCAAACTTGCTCTCTGTCCAGTAGTATAATGGGAAATCTCCATCCATTATTACCTGATTATTTTTTTCATCTGTTGCTTTTGCCTCGACTATCAACTCAGCACTTTTTTCTAGTTCGGATACATCATCATATTTTTTCTCAAATGAATCGTGTGTTTCATTAAATACTAGTTCGTCTGGACTGCTTGCATTGATAAAATAGCTTGAAGTTAAAAAGATTGTAAGACCTGCAAGGACTGTTAAAAGTATGAAATTTTTCTTTTTCATGTGAATCACCTCCTAATTTCCATAAATAGCTTTAATAGCTGCATTGTCATCCCAGATTCTTACCTGATTCGAGTTACCAATTGTTTTGTATATTAAAGCATTAGTAACCGCTGAGTAATTGATACCCAAAGCATGCCCTGTTTCATGAGCCATCGCGGCACTTATTATTGCATCATCATGTTTCCTAGATACTGGACCATTAATCCGTATTCTTGACGCAGTATAGTTACAATCTCAACATGCTTTTACTTGTCCTAACCAATTCGAAGTATAATTCAAAGCATCTGCGTGAACACAACTCTTGGGGGAAAAAGCTCCTTACGATTCATCTGCTTTGGAGACTAATGTTACTTTTGTTGCGGCGCCTTGACGGGGATTTGAATCATCATATTTGCCCGTTGTCCAAATTAACACGCTATCTCCAATTTCAAAATTATTGGTTTCTGAATAAGAGGCAGTTAAAGCATTGGGCTTTGCAATATCAAGAATTTCCTTTTTAGTTTTCGTAGTAACGTCTTTTTGTTGAACATACCATACAATCGTTAATGAATTTTCCGTTTTGTCTATAATATATCCTTCTGCATCAGCTGTACCTATCGGCTCTTTTGACATGCTAGACTGTTCACTTACCATATTTTTTGATATGCCTTCCGAATCGCTACTCGGTCTTGAACACCCTGATAGACTGGAGAAAAGTAATAACAGAATGACAGTAGCTTGTAGTATGCGCAAGTGTTTCACTCCCTTTCATCTATATTCCGTTAGACGTATTAATATATCGGGGGGTTACTAAATTTTTGATAATTAACTAATTCAAAGGAGTTAAATGGAGACGGCTTGGGGTATGTGGGGAAATTCATGTGGAACACCGAGTACTTTGTTTGATAATCTGCGCAGCACATCTTTAATACCCATCTATCCATTATGCTGATAGATGGATACTTTATTTCAATGAGCCTAATTAAACAACTTTTTTATTTCTACACAGGAGAAGAATCACCTCTACAGTTAGAAAGTTGATATTCGATTATTAGTCCGAGTAATGATAAGGCATATCCAAAACTAGCAATTGTAGATTCAGAATAGTGAAAAGCAATCCTTATTTTCAAGCTTGGGTTGAAGCAGAATATTCATTAAGTACATAAGAAAATATAGCGTATGTAAATCAATCTTCATTTATATTTGAAGGGGCTATTTTAGATAATCTATTAATGGGAACTTCGTTGAGGGAATTGGATGTTAATCATATCGATGAAGTTGCGGAAATATGTGGTCTTTACCAGTTAGATTCTTTTCATTTAAATGATTAAAAATGTTACTAGATGAAAATGGCGGTAATCTATCTGGGGTGAAAAAATTGCTTTAGCAAGAGCCTTAGTTAGTAACCCTAAACTACTACTATTAAATGAAGCTACAAGTAATATAGATAAATCAAATAAACATGAAATTCTTTCCTATATACATTCTTTAGAAGGTGTGACAGGAAATAATCAAGTAGACATGGTAAAAAAAATATATATTTTTTTATAAAAACTGTAACGAATCAATAAAATTTTGGATATATGAATGATTAACTTTTTTAGTAGCTTGACTGATAGTTGAAAAAATTATTAAAAAGAAATTAAAGCCAATTTAATTAAAGTTAATAAATATCGCGCTTTCTTATATTTATCAACCAAACGAACTTTATTTGGTGTTTTTCAAGCTATCTGAAAGGAGGTAAATTGTGAATAAAGATAATATATATCAAGAATACGGAGATTTCGTTTTTAGATATTTATTGGCACTAACTAATAATCATCAAATTGCTGAAGAGTTAACTCAGGAGACGTTCTATCAAGCGATTAAGTCTATAAACAAATTTCATGATGATGGAACAGTGAAATTTACTACATGGCTATGTTCTATTGCAAAAAATGTTTGGCTACAGGAACTGAATCATGATAAGAAAAGAAATCAATTATTAGAGTCATTAAGTGATATGAAAGCATTAACCTCCAACTTAGAAGAAGAATATTTTAGAAAAGAAGATAAAGTTAATTTTTTCAAGCAAGCTCATCAACTGAGTGATAAAAAGCGTGAAATACTCTACTTACGGTTATTAGGTGATCTTTCTTTTAAGGAAATCGGCTCCATTGTTGGTGAAACGGAAAATTGGGCAAGAGTTACATTTTATCGTGCAAAACAAGAATTAAGAAAGGGTGTTATAGGATATGAACCATGATATTTTTAAAGATTTAGTACCTAGCTATATAGAAAAATTGACTAGTGAAGAAACTACTAGACAGATGGAAAAACATATGAAGGAATGTGAAGAATGCAAAAAATATGTAATGGAAATGCAAGAAGCTTTTTTTGTAGAAAATACCCATGAACATAATAAGGAAAAGGAAAGTATTGATTATTTAAAAAAGGTGCGTTCCAAAAATAGGAGAAAAATTTTCATGGTCGCAGGATCATTACTAGCTTTCTTTATCATTATATCTGTGAGTTATTATTTTCTTTTTGTCCATATGTGGATAGCAGATGAGAATAATGTGCAAACAAACATTCAACGACATGGAACAACAGTTACCTTGACATTCCAAGCCAAAAGTAACAATCGTTATCTTTTAGCTATTGATAATTCTAGAAATAATAAATATAAAGATGAAATTATTATTTATGAAAATTGGAATATTTCAGCTGATAAGAAATGGAATTTTTTCTCTGAATTAGCAACGTCCTATAGAGATGGTGTTAACATCACTTATACCTTCTTAGATAAAAATACTCTATTACTCAACAATGGCGAAAAAAAAGAATTAACCGATGAGGACAAGATAAATATTCAATTTAAAAATAATACTGAGGAGATAAAATTAAAAGATTTATATGATTTAAATAGTAATTAGAACATATGACTTTAGCAATTACTTCGATATTGCTTGCGGATGCCATGCACATTCTACCCAAAAAAAGCGTATCGTTGTCCTACTATACTACTTTTTTAATCTAATCATGGTATAACCAGCTAAATAGACAAACTGACAATTGTAGCGTTGGATGAAGTCAATTCCATTATTGCCGGAACATCTGATTATATTTTGAAGCTAGTAGTATTGGCTGCTATTGGACTAGTTACTTATATTGTAGGGATTAGAATATTCTCAAAGAAGGATTTGCTACTACAAGATAGTAATTGGAAAACAACGAAAGTAGCACTTATGTCAAGGACACAAGAGAACAGAGGTTAAGAAACAAGAAGGTGATTTCTATACTGTATAGGAGTCATCTTTTTTAGTTTCATAGATAACTATGACAATAAATGATGAACTTTACACCATTATGAAAAGTACTTCCTTAATGGCGTTTTTAGTACGAATTTCTCTGGAATTGCAAATGATTGTTCATTTAGAAACCCACTATTCTCAATAATATTTACAGTATTTATCCAAATTGAAACTTTAAAAAGTTTAAAAGATATTCTTTTTGTAGTTAAATATTCTAGTTTATTTAGAATAACTTATTTCAAAAATGGAAATAAATATGTATAAAATTGAAGGGGATTAGTCATGGAATTTTATAGAGAAAAAGAAATCTACTGCTACAGTTGCCGTAAAAAGACTTTATTTACATGTAGAGATATGCATAATAAAAATGGAGTAGACAGTCATTGTAGCGAATGTTCTGGTATTTGGTTTGAGTGGCAAAATCGAGCAGTAGAAAGAGAAATGGAAAAGTGGATTGAATATAACAAAGGGCTCGTTAATTAATTTTATTGTGAAACGAGCCTTATTTGTACTATACATATTTGTGTAGCTTTATAATAAAGATTGATCTTTTGTCGATATTTTTACTAAAGCATCCTTTAGTTGAATATGGAAATTTATTCCGAAATCGCGCCTGATTACGGAATAAATTTTAAGTGCCCTATTTTCGATTAGATATTACCCCAAACGTTGATGCTTTAATGTATGTTTGCCCTAGTAAAGACTCCAATTGCTCTGGTGTGCCAGTTACTACGGCCCCAATAATTTTTACATCACTTCTATCCAGGGTTCCATTTTCCCCTATTAAAGATTGATAAACTTGGTTTGTTTCCCACTGAAAGTTCTTCCTTCCTCGAAGATACTCAATGTTTGAAATAAAGGTGTCAACCCCGCTTGGAGAACGTCGTGCTTTTGGTTTTGATTGCTCTGATTGAAATCCATAAATGAACGGAGATTTAGCTCCAATAGTACCCTGACTTTGCTTCATAAAATTCAATCCTTCCCCTGTAAAGGTATCTACCCACCACCAATCTACTTGCACATTAGAAGGTAACTTGCTTTTAATGTCGTCAAAGCTATATGCATTATCAAAAGATATTGCTAGTTCTACTAAAGTATTTTCTTCCAATTGATTGAGTTCACTGATACTGTCTTTATAAACATCGTATGAAATCTTAGGATGATAAAAAAACATTTCTCTATCGCCAGTGTATTCATTAAAAGATTCAATTTGATTTGTTTCTGCTAGTGATTCTGAACCTTCTATTTGGATTGTGTCCGAAATGTAATTATGTGAAATAGTTCCGAATAGATTGTAATCACTTTCGAGAGGTTCCCAAATATAAGGTCTATTCTTATCTCCAAGTACCTTATATGTTGTTGCTTTTATTTTCCCTCCGAACAAATTATCATCAAACATCTGTTTGCTAATTTGAACATTTGGGGAACTAATTTGGTTATAGAACCAAATATCATCCATTACTTCCACGGCACTATTTAATGATAAATTCCTGAGATTGTACCATACTGCTACTAGAACAATTGGCGTAACGATAATCGATATTCCGATAATTTTTATCGTTGACCAAAATTTCGCCTTTCTCATTATTTTTTTCGTCTGTTTTTCATCAAATAAAAAATTATTTTGTTCTTTATTCATAATCAGTGTCCTCCTTAAATCGTTCAGTAAATTCTTCCCTAGCACGTCTGACATGCGTTTTTAGTGTGTTTTCATTCTTATTCATGAGGGCTGAAATTTCTTTGTACGATAATCCCAGCTCATATTTCAGGACTAATAATTCCTGATGCAAGGTGGATAGCGTTTCAAGCGTGTCTCGGATGTCCTGTAATTTTTCTTTTTTTAGGACCTGAATCTCAGGCATGTTAATCAATACTGTCAATTGAACTTCATCAAATTCGGTTGTTGGATGGCGCTTTTCTTTTCTCTTGAGATCATAAAACTGATTGGTGGCCACACGATATAACCAACTCATTACTTTGTCTGATTGAATTCCATTTTTATGTAATAAAAATTTATAACATGTATCTTGAACGATATCCTCTGCATCCTCATGGGTTAATCCACGTTTTCTCAAATAACGGTATAATATGGTTCCTACTTGCTGCAAAAATTCATTCATTGATTGCTTTGCCATGTCTGCCTCCCTTCTGCCCATACAACGCAGAACCTTAAGAAAAGTTTACATATTATAAAAAATTCCACAAATTTTATTGAAAAAGTATAAAAAAGGAAGCTAATAGTTTAATTGCCCTTTTGCAATTCCCTTAGGCTGACAGTAGAATTGCAATATTCCTCCCCAGAAACCACTTAGCCAATAAAACAGGACAAACTTTTCAACAATAGGGCGACACTTAACCTGTAATAAGGATCAGCGATTATTTCCAAACCTTTAAAGCTGTTATGAAATATATGGTATAATTTAGAATAAATTTATGTTGATATGAAATATCAAGGAGTGATTTTGTGAAAAAGCTACTTATCGTAACAAGTTATTTAGGATTTTTTATATTAGGAGGTTTGACCTTTACTATCCTCTCAACAACGGAAGCAGCAAGCAACATGATAAAGATCAGCGTAGTTCAAGATACTATCAATTACTATGTAGATAAGGTTAAAAAAGTACCGGTCGAAGGTCAATCTGGATTTATTTATCAAGGCACTACATACGTCCCAATGCGCTTTGTTGCTGAATCTTTGGGAGAACAAGTGACATGGGATGGAAAAACAAAATCGATTTATATTGGCGATGTTCCAAAATTCATCTCTTTAAAAGATGTAAAACCTATTGGCTATGATGAAGACCACTTATTCCATTATCCAAGTTCAATCGTTATTAGTACGGGGGAAAAGTTTGATCATTCATATCAAGTTGGTGGATATCATGGAGGAGGAGCTGTTCAAGATCATACAGTTGAATACTTATCTAATGGAAATTACAAAGGGTTCGAAACCTATTTAGCGCCGGTTAAAAAGTTAGTGGCTGGATCTTCTGGTATAGGATCCTTGAAAATTTATGCAGATGATGAATTGATTTATAATAGCGGATCAATAAAAGACAAGGTGAAGGTTAATGTTAATTTAGAAGGCGTTTCGAAAGTAAGATTTGAAATTTTAGGAAGTGGTTTAGGGATATTAGACCCTAGATTTATTCAATAAGTAAAGGAAAGTACCAATAGTGGTAGCAGTCTATAAATCTGTAATAAAAGCAATAAGGGATATTAAAAAATTCATACTTAGTTATAAAAACACTCCATTTTGATCACAATTCAAAATGGAGTGTTTCTATTTGTTATTAAATAAAGGTTGAAGAAATACTTTAATTCAGCTTTCACAACAATTGTCTTTGCAGCTACATAAATAGTATTACTTCAGGTTTGTGATAAAAAAATCCTTTTATCGCTCAATAATAAGCCTATTTTTCCTAATCAACACACCTATTATTACTTTAAAAAATTTAACGTATTTTTCGAAAACCTAAATAATTTTTTATGAAAAAATAACCTATTAGCCCAATTTTATAGTAATATTACCTTATTTTTATCGTTTATTTATTGGAATCATAGTAATATTATTGTCTAGTAAAGCAAATTTTGATTGGGAAATATAATCATTATAAGTTTAGAAGATTGCTTTACATATAATTTTTTGTAGTAAATTTATTATTTGCGAAAACTTATTATACATATTTGCGAAAATTAATAGAGCAATAATATTGTTTTCACAGAATAGTATAATTTTATTAAAGTTCTGGAGGAATAACATAATGGCAAAGCAAAACAAAGGTCGTAAATTTTTCGCAACTACAGCTACAGCAGCTCTAGTAGCATCAGCAATCGTACCAGTAGCATCAGCTGCTGAATTTAAAGATGCAGATAGCATTTCATCTTGGGCAAAAGAAGCCGTACAGTTTTTAACTGACAAAGGTTTCATCCAAGGCGATGAAAAAGGAAACTTCAACCCAGCTGGTACGCTTACTCGTGCAGAAGCTGCTGAAATTTTATCAAAAGCATTGGATTTAAAACCTACAGGAACAGAAGATTTTTCTGATGTAAATGAAAATGACTGGTTCTATAACGCAGTGCTTGCAACTTCACCAGAATTATTTGACGGTATGGGCAATGGTAAATTTGAACCTAAAGCTCAATTAACAAGAGAACAAGCTGCTAAAGTTATCGTACAAGGTTACCAATTAACAGGTAAAGCTGATCTTAGTCAATTCTCAGATGCTTCTAAAGCTTCTAAATGGGCTGTATCTTACTTAGAAACAGCTGTAGAAAACGGCGTAATCAATGGTAAAGGTTCATTATTAGCACCACAAGATAAAATCAGCCGCGAAGAATTCGCTACTATGGTAAAACGTACTATCGATGCAGTTGAAGATGTAACACCAGCTGTAGCATCTGTAAAAGGACTTAATGCTAAGGAGCTTGAAGTGAAGTTCAACACAGCTGTTGATGCAAAAGATGCTGCAATGACAACAAAATACGCTATTGAAGGTGTAGCTGTCACTAGCGCAGTAGTATCTGAAGACGGACTGACTGTTACTTTAACGACTGATAAAGAGTTAAAATTAACTAATGGGAAAGTTACTGTAAAACCAATCAAAACTAAAGCAGATGCTAAAGTTCTAACTGAAGAGTTTATCAAACTGCTAACATTTGCAGACACAACTCCTGTTAGCGTTAATTCTGTAGAAGCAAAAGGCACTACAGCTATTATCACTTTCGATGAGCCTGTACAAAGTGAAGGAACAGTAAGCTTAAATGGTACTGAACTTTCTAAAGATCGATATACTTTATCTGGTAAAACATTAACAATCAAAGGCTTAACAGCTGAACAGACTTATAAAGTGGACATTGTTGGGGCTACTGACTTCGCAAACAATATCGCTAATCCTATTGCTGTTAACTTCACAGTTGCTAAAGCAGACGTTGATAGTTCAAAACCAACTGTTTCTACAGCAGTGAACGGTACAGAAATCACGTTTGATTTCTCAGAAGAATTAATGAAACAAAATCTTGATGGAAATGCTACTACTGAAGAGTATGCAAAAGTAACTGTTGGATCAACTGTTTTCTACTTAACAGATGCTGATACTAAAGATGTTTCTGATAAAACTGTATTCACTATCAATGCTAAAACTGCATTAGGTACAGCGACATTTATTAATACAAACATTAAAGTAGAAGGACAAAAAGATTTAGCTGGTAATGCTGGAGATGCATTTGAGTTCAATGCTATTCTAACTAAAGATACAACGCCTGCTACACTTGTATCTGCCTCAACTAAAATGTTAGTAGCTGATGATGTGAATTCTACTACAGACGTAGATGCTTTATACCTTACTTTTGATGAGCCTGTAAAAGTAGATGGAAATTTAACGCTTAAAACTCAAAATGGTGTTGTTTACACAGCTGGAAAAGTAACAGCGGTAAAAGCTGATGCTGGTTTCGACGTAGATGGAAACGGCAAAATTGAGGGTGCTGAGAAAAACACAGTGAAAGTTGACATTGATTTAGATAGCAATTCAACATATACATTTGAATTAGCTGCTGGAGCGGTTAAAGATTTATCTAAAAACGTTACTGCAGATACGATTACATTTAATGTTACAACTGGATCTTTCGAAACTACACCTGAAACTGTTACAGATTCATTAGTATTTGGAACTACACCTGTTGTGGTAACAGATAACAATGTATTTACTGTTGAGTATGCTGCAGATGTGACTGCAACAGCAACAACAGAAGCTAACTACACACTTGGAGGAAAAGAACTTCCTGCTGGAACTCAACTTCAGTTTGTAGATGGTAATAAAAAAGTAAGATTCACTTTACCTGAAGGTTCTATTACTGCTAATGGTAATTATGTACTTGAAGCTAAGAATGTAGTAGATACTAAAGGGAATACACTTAAAAATGGTAAAGCTACAACTCAAATAGCACTTAAAGAAAATATTGCCCCTGTAGCTTCTAAAGTAACTGTAGTAGATAGCAAAACATTTATCGTAGACTTCACTGAAAGTATTGCTGACCAAAATACACCAACAGGTTTAACAGTTAAGATTGCTGGTTCAACTGTAAAACTTACTTCTGCTGTTGCAGCTGGTGGTAACCTTACTGTGACAACTAAAGATCACTATGCTTTAACAGATAATATTGTAGTTGATTTCAAATCAACTAACCTAGTTGATGCGAATAACAATAAAGTTAAAGACGGTTCTGTTTCAAAATAATAAGTTTGCAATGTAAATCGTTCCAATTAGAAAAGCCTTGTGGAGATATCTCTACAAGGCTTTTATTTTTTTTAGAAACCGTATCAGGATTGATATACATATAAAATGGCCAAGCATTTTGTAGTTTTTCAGGTCGATACAAAATTGTAAACATTTTCACATTTAGTATAAAATAGATGGGTATTGTATGGTATAATTTCAAACAGTATTGATTCAAAAATAAGACCAAGGGAGAGAATAGAATATGTTGAAAAAGATAATGAAACGTACAAGTGCTGCGTTGCTTGGTGCTTCATTGATGCTGACAACGGTTGTGCCCGTGATCCATGCAGAGGAGCAATCACCTCCCCTAGTACCATCGATTAGTAATTGGGCGATTGAAACCTTAAACGAGGGTGAAAAATACGGAATTTACCCAACTGAATGGTATTATGAAGGCTTCCTTCAAGAGATCTCGGTGGACAAGGTAAATGAACTGCTGGCATTAACGGAAAAGAAAATTGCCTCACTGGGCTTAGCAGAAAATAAACAGTATAAGCCAGTGAAAGTGAAGAACGATAACACACGCGGTGATATTGTGAAGCGTTTGTATAATATCGTGGCGCGCTATGATTTACCTGTTGGCACAGATGCCATTAAATTTATGAAAGATCATAACATATTACAAGGTTCTTCAAACGGACTGCAGTTAGAGAAAAAGGCAACGACGCAACAGGCTGTTCTACTAGCTGTTCGATTCATTAAGAGTACATATGCGCTTGCAGAGCAAGGAGCAAAAGGGGTAGCCTGGGTAGTGGAGGATGAAGATACACGTGTGTATTTACTGGGGTCCATTCACTTAGGTACACCTGACTTATATCCATTTGATAAAAAACTAGTGTCAGCGTTCGATGAAGCGGATGCGCTGTTAGTAGAGGCAAATATTCTAGATACGAAAGGGCTTGAATACTATACAGAAAAAGCAATGTATACGGACGGCTTAACATTGAAAGATGCAGTTGCGCCAGAAACATATGCGAAGCTTGAGCAAGTCGCAGCGCTTTATGAGCTCCCAATGGAAGAACTGACATTGCAAAAGCCTTGGATGCTCTCTAGCACATTATCATTACTGGCGATGGATGATTCCTTTGGTATGACGCCACAAGATATGGCGATGCACGGTATTGATATGTACTTTTTATTGAATGCACATCTGCAGCAAAAGCCAGTGATTGAATTAGAAGGTACAAAAGCACAAGTTGATATGTTTGACGCGTTATCACCAGAAGCGCAGGAGCAGTCTTTAGTTGCTGTGTTGGATAACATAATCAATCCATCAGAAGAAAATCAATCCGAAATCCTGCAAGAGTGGTTTACAAGCTGGAAGCAGGGGGATGTTGAAACTTTTGCAAAAAGTTTCCAAGCAATGGAAGGAGAATCGTCAGAGTACAATGACATGCTATTTGGTTTACGTGATGAACAAATGGCAAAGAAAATCATGAATGTACTTGAAGAAAAAAAAGGTACGTACTTTGTTGTTGTTGGTTCAGGTCACTTCTTAATCGATAAAAACATTCGCTATCATTTGGAGAAAAATGGGTACAAGGTGAAGCCGTTTTATCAATAAAGAAAAATTCTTTACAAAGTGAATTCTCCGTAAAAGGTAGGCATAAACCTATCTTTTACGGGGAATTTTTTGCTTAAATATTCGTTAGTTACATAATTACAAAAAAAGTTGAATCAAATAAAAGTAATTAAATCTAAACAATCTTTATGGGTCTATATGGTTGTTTTTCAGCTTTGGAATGACAGTTTTCTTTATTAACAATTGAAGAAATGGTAATTTGTTTCAATAATCTAAATAATCAGATTGTCATTGCAACGTAAAAAAAATCGTGTTAGTATTAATAAAACGATTTACTAAAACGATTTACTAAAACGTTTTATTTGCGGAGGGGGATGAAAAAATTGAGAAATAAACGAATTGCAACGATAGGGGATGCAATGGTCGTTTTTAATCCATCTAAGACAGGTCCTCTACGATTCGTTCCTTCCTTTGAGCGAGCTGTGGGTGGTGCAGAATTAAATTTTGCAATAGGTGTTACACGTTTAGATATGGAAGCAAAATGGATTAGTTGTATTGGAGACGATGAGTTTGGCAAGTTAATTTATAACTTTGCGCGTGGTGAAGGGATTGATGTTTCGTATGTTTTACGAACACCCCATATTCCAACTTCTATTTACTTCAAAGAAATTCGAGAAGACGGTGCAGGTAAATCGTTTTATTACCGCAATCCATCACCTTTACTTGAGCTGACAGAAGATCGTATAGATGAGTCAGTGCTTGATGATGTGGACTTATTACATATTAGCGGAGTGTATTTAGCGGTATGTGAACATAACATTCAAGTTGCATTGAAATTGATTGCTTTAGCACAAGCAAAAAATATACCTATATCTTTTGATCCAAATTTACGTTTAAAACTATGGACTATAGAAGATGCCCGAGCGGTATATGAAAAAGTGTATCCATCTATCAATCTTCTTTTAACAGGACAGGATGAATTCGAACTTTTATTTGAAGGGCGTACAGTTAAAGACGTTCAAGAGAGTTATAAAATAGATGAAATTATTGTAAAAAAAGGTGAACAAGGCGCCACTGTTTATACAGCAACTGAACATTATGATCGAGAAGCTTTTTCCATTCGTGCGATTGATACAGTTGGAGCAGGGGATGCGTTTGATGCAGCTTATGTCTATAGCTATTTAAATGGTTACGATATCCCGGAACGTCTTCGTTTAGCCAATGGTGCGGGTGCACTGGTAGCAGCGATTAAAGGAGATAATGAAGGGCTCCCATTCTTGCAAGAATTAAGGCAATTTATCGGCGATGAAAAACTAATTGAGCGTTAGGAGTTGTCAGGAATGCAAAAAATCGAAATTTTGAAAGCGTTGTCAAATGCAAAAGTTGTAGCTGTTATTCGCGGAAGTTCATCTGAAGAAGCGACAGAAATTTCAAAAGGTGCAATTACAGGTGGCATTCGAGCAATTGAAATAACGTATACAACACCTTTTGTTGAAGAAACCTTTAAAGCATTACGCCATAGTGATGCAATAATTGGAGCCGGCACAGTTTTGGATGTTGAGACTGCGCGCCACGCGATTTTAAACGGTGCAAAGTTTGTTGTGAGTCCAAGCTACAACGCTGCGATTGCAAAGCTTTGCAATCGCTATAGCATACCATATTTACCAGGGTGTATGACTATTACTGAGATGGTAACAGCACTTGAAGGTGGAAGTGACATTATTAAATTATTCCCAGGAAATCAATTTGAACCAAACTTTATTAAAACCGTTAAAGGGCCTCTACCACATATCACAATTATGCCTACAGGCGGTGTTAGCTTAGCTAATATGAACGAATGGTTAGATGCAGGGGCAGTGGCAGTTGGGATTGGAAGTGATTTAAACAAAGCATTTGCAAAAGATGGTTATGCAGGTGTTGTTGAACGTGCAAAAGCGTATATTGAGAATCTATCAAACTAGGAGGTAATTAAGTATGAATATGACATTTAGAGAAGTATGGATGAAGAAAACTATCCAAGAAGATTCAAGTAACCTCTTAGAAAGCATAACAAAACTGGTGGTAAAATTTGTTCATAAAATCTATTGGCACTGATAAAAAACTATACTAGCTATTACAGGAGGAATAACTATGAACTATTTATCGAATGTTGCAAAAAATTATCCCGCATCGGCAATTAGACGTATGTTTGAATTAGCCAATCAATATGAAGATGTTATCAAACTAACTGTTGGAGAGCCAAATTTTGAAACACCAGATTATATAAAAGAAGCTGCAAAGATAGGAATAGACGAGAATCTTACCCATTACGTATCCAATGCAGGGACTGATGAACTACGTCAGGCGGTAGCCAAAAAATACACTATTGAATTTGGAGAAGAATATACACCTGATCAAGTTATGGTTGCTTTTGGAGGAATGGAAGCAATTATGTTAGCTTTAGTGGCAACTATCAATCCAGGTGATGAGGTTATTATTGCTGATCCTGCCTACCCTAATTACTTAGGACAAATTCTCATGCTTGGAGGCAAAGCAGTGCCTGTTCCTGTTTATGAAGAAAATGAATTTAAACTGAAAGCAGTGGACGTTGAAAAAGCTGTTACTTCAAAAACGAAAGCAATTATTTTAAATTCTCCAAGTAACCCATTAGGCTCTGTTTTGAATGAAAAAGATATTAGAGAGCTAGCAGAAGTTGTATTAAAACATAATTTAATCGTTATTTCTGATGAAGTGTATGAAAAGATCATTTACGATGATGAAGTGCATTTTAGTATGGCTCAAATTCCAGAAGTGAAAGAAAATGTTCTTATTATAAATAGTTTATCTAAAACTTATGCAATGACGGGTTGGAGAGTAGGATTTGTCATTGGTAATAAAGATATTATTTCTGTTATGCCAAAGATTCAAGAAGGAGTGGCTTCTTGTGTACCGCCTTTTATTCAAAAAGCAGCTGTGACAGCAATTAATGGTCCACAATCTGTTGTTGAAGAGATGGTGACCCATTATAAACGTCGACGTGGAATTTTAATAAATGGATTAAATGAGATTCCTGGTTTTTCCTGTATTAATTCAGCAGGCGCCTTTTATGCTTTCGCAAATATCAAAGAATTCAAAAAGCCATCTGAAGATTTCGCTATAGAACTTTTAAATGAAGCAAAGGTCGCTGTTACACCTGGATCAGCATTTGGAAAGATGGGTGAAGGATATTTACGTTTTTCTTTCGCCAATTCAGATGAGAATTTAATAGAAGCTATTAATCGAATTAAAAGCTATGTAAAAAAGAATTATTAATATTTATAACTTGAGAAACTTAATAAAATCAACTATACAAAGGGGGAAATTTAATGCAAGCGGTTGTTGATGCTATTAATTCTATTGTGTGGAGTTATGCTCTTATCGGATTAATTTTAGTAGTAGGGATTTATTTTACTTTTAGTACTAGATTTATACAAATTAGACATTTTAAAGAAATGATTAAAAGAACACTTGATCGAAGTGTATCAAAAAATAATGTATCTTCTTATCAGGCACTATTAATGTCCATTGCTGGACGTGTTGGTATTGGAAATATAGCCGGAGTTGCAACTGCTATTGGTTTAGGAGGCCCAGGAGCTATATTCTGGATGTGGGTTATGGCCTTTATTGGTATGGCTACTTCCTTTTTTGAAAGTACATTAGGACAAATTTTTAAGGAAAAGGTTGGAGATGAATTTCGTGGAGGTCCTGCCTACTATTTATCTAAAGGATTGGGGAAAAAATGGGTAGGTTCATTATTTGCAATTACTATTGCATTTGCTTATGGATTCCTATTAACTGGTATTCAGGCAAATGGAATAACAGCATCTTTTAGTACAGCATTTAACATTAAGCCTATTTTTACTGCAGTATTTGTTTGTATACTTGTATCAGCAGTTATCTTTGGTGGAGTTAAAAGGTTCGCCAAGTTTTCAGAAGTTGTCGTTCCTTTTATGGCACTTGCCTATATTTTAATAGCTTTAATTATTGTAGTTATGAATATTAGTCAATTACCCGACATTATTGCTTTAATTTTTTCTAGTGCTTTCGGTACTCAGGAAACATTTGGTGGCCTTATTGGTGCTGCGATTGCATGGGGAGTAAAACGTGGAATTTATTCAAATGAAGCAGGTCAAGGGACTGCGCCTCATGCTGCTTCAACAGCCGATGTTTCACATCCAATTAAACAAGGGTTAGTACAGGGAATGGGTGTGTTTATCGACACGGTCATTGTTTGTAGTGCAACTGCATTTATGATTTTGATAACAGGAAAATATAATGTTGAAAATACAGCTGGTGGTTATATAGTGAACCAGATAGGCAATGTTGAAATTGGAGTTGGCTACACTCAATTAGCAGTAGATTCTGTATTTCAGGGATTTGGTAATGTCTTTGTAGCTATTGCAGTATTTTTCTTTGCTGTTACTACATTACTGTTTATTGCATATGTTGCTGAAACAAATATCGTGTATATCTTTGGAGATAATGCAATGCACAAGAATGCATTACGAATCATTGTCATTTTATCTACTTTCTATGGGGGAATGGTGTCAGCTAATTTAATTTGGTCAATAGCTGATATAGGAGTTGGACTTATTACTTGGATTAATGTTATCGGAATTTTCCTTTTAAGAAAGCCAGTTTTAAGAGCTCTTAAAGATTATGAACAACAAAAAGCTTTAGGGGTTGATCCAGTCTTTAACCCAACTAAACTAGGGATAAAAAATGCAACATTTTGGGAAGATAGAAATAAGGAAATAAATCAAGATAAAAATTCAGATATATAATATACTAGAGCCAATAGCCTTCTTCAATCTAAACAGAAGAAGGCTATTTTTATAAAAGTTAATCATAAGTTTGAAATATTTGATACACTATTTCAAAAATAGAAGTTTAAATATAAGACTGTTACACACATCTTTGATTGTATTTTATTTCAATTTATACTATATTTTGATAAAGTACTGGTACCTAGTGAAATTGAACAGAAGCGTAGTGCAGAAACAATGGAAAAGGGCATTGATTTACCTGAACAAGTGTATAACTATTTGAATAGTTAATTTAACCAGTAAAATATGCTATGCTACATAATACCAAGAAGAGTTTTCATATTTATAGGTAGGAGATTGATTTTAGTGAAAAAAACAACAATTGCCGATGTTGCACAATATGCAAATGTTTCGAATAGTACTGTATCGCAATATTTGAATAAGCGATATGAATATATGAGTGCAGAGACTCGTAAGAAAATTGAAGAAGCTGTTGAAGCATTGCAATATCGTCCAAATTTAATGGCTCGTAGCTTAAAACAGAAATCTACCTTTACGATTGGCATTATTGTAGCGAATATTATCCATGACTTTTCAACAAAAATTATAAACGCACTGGAAGCAGAGTTTGATAAAGAAGGCTTCCATATGATTGTATGTAACTCAGCGGATAATCCTAAAAAAGAGAAGAAGCATATCGAAACTTTACTAGAAAAACAGGTAGATGGCTTAATAGTTTTTCCAACAGGAGAAAATAAAAATCTCTATATAAGGCTTCATCAACAAGCAATGCCAATCGTTTTTATCGACCGATTTATTGAGGGAGTAGATATTCCAGCTGTTTTGCTTGATAATTTTTCCGCAATGGATACGGCAGTGGAGACGTTTCTAAAACGACCATTAGCCATTATCACTACATCTTTAACCTTACCGATTACTCCTCGTGTCGAACGTTTAGAAGGATTTCGCCAAGCACTAAGAAATAGAAATCTGTTCATTGATGAGCGCTATATAAAAAATGGTGAGCCAGCTGAGATGGAAGAGATATTCAATCAATTATTTACATTGGAACAACCACCGAAGGGAATAATTGCGGCAAATGATCGAATTTTCCAAGAATTAATGATTTATATAAAAAAACGAAACTTGCACGTGCCTAATGATTTACAGGTGATAGCGGTTGATGATGTACCATATGCAAAATTTGTAACTCCTTCTATCACAACATTGAAACAACCCATCCTACCAATGGCTCAAAAATCGGCTTCACTTCTCTTAACCAAAATCAAAAAAGAACATCTATCCAATGAGCAAAAATTATATCGCTTTAAGCCGATATTAATTCAACGAGATTCGACTAACTAAAATGGCAATCCTCAAGCGGGGGTTGCTTTTTTGTTGTACCGTTAAAATGTATTTATCTTCTCCTTAGTAAAAATTAGTACACATATAAACACACAAACAAGCCAAACTAAATTCATGTCAAAATTTTAGGAGGCTAACATGGCTAATTCAAGACACTCGAAACCAGATGATAGATCCAATAACGTTGAACGAATCCGTGATATCGTTAAAAACACCGAAGAAAAACTTCATGAAGCGGAAATTAGTTTGGAATTTGCAGACCCTATGCAAAGTGAAATGATTAAAGAAAAAAATAAGCGACGTCAAAAGTCAATTGAAGGATTAAAAGAAGAAATGAAAGATGAAATGGCGGCACGTAAAAAAGGAGAAGTGTAGAATTGGAGACTTAGGAAGATGAACTAACTTATCTCCATCTTTCTAATGATAAAAAAGTGCTTGCCTACAAAAGCAGATGGTTTAGAAGTTCTATAATGGACCTCTACATTGCCATCTGCTTGTATTATGAGGTTGTAAATGACTTATTACATCCCATTTTAGAACATGGAATATCAACACAGGTGATTTAAAGCTAGTACCATTAAAGGAAGGGGGTAAGTATATGAAGATAAGATTAGCTAAATTAGATGATTTACAACAATTGTTGTATATATTGAATACCACTACTTTGGATTTACAACAAAAAGGAATACACCAATGGGATTATCCTTGGGATCACAAAAAAATTGCTAATCAAATAAAGAATAATTTCTGTTACGTTTTATTTTTAGATAAAAAAATAATTGGGACCTTTTGCATAAACGATATAGATAATATCAATGAGTTCTCTGTTGAAGTGAAAAGTAAATATCTATCTCAGATTGCTATATTACCTGAATTTCAAGGGAGGGATTTTGGTTCCTCAATAACGCAATTTGCTTGTTCTTTTGTAAAAGAGTTAAAAAAAACACTATATTTAGATTGTTGGGCTGGAAATGAAAAGTTAAAAGAGTTTTATTCAAGAAATGGTCTGGAATACATCGGGGACTTTCCAGAAGAAGACTATTACATTAGTATTTTTAAATATTGCTAAAAATATTACGAGGCTTAGTATGTCAGAAAAAATACATAATATATTTAGGCTAACATCTGATTTCCCATTTTTAAAATTAAATATCGATAAAATTTGAACCTCGCACTTTGATCAATGTTTCAAAATGCGTGGTTTCTTTATGATAGAAGCTTTCTCTTCTATTGTGGTTGTCTTAGTTTTGAATACGAAGTTCACAAAAAAGAATTCAATACCAATAAAGAATGACTTTACCAAAAAAGATGAACCTTTTTCAATAGTCATTTGTTTATAAAGTATAACGCATAGAAAGGAGGTGCCTTGGATTGACAGAGCGTGAATTATTCGATTCTTATAACAAGGATGTATACCGCACATGTTATTACATGCTACGAAACGCACAAGATGCGGAAGATCTCTGCCATGACGTATTTATCACCGTTTTTCGTCAGGATTGGCAAAGCGTTGAGCATACGCGTGCCTGGATCATGCGCATCGCAATGAACCATTGCTTAAACTTGCTAAAACGGAATCAGACTCAGCGTGATAAACAGGGTCAGGTTCAATGGCTTCATGAGCAGGCTACATTTTCAATTAAATCCGTAGACACGATTGTAGTAGAAAAAACAGCTCAGGAAGAATGGGAGGAACTACTGAAGCAACTACCAGACAAATTAATGGCAGTTGTTACCCTCCGCTATATCGGTGAGCTATCCATGGCAGAGATCGCTGAAACCCTGCAGATTCCTGTGGGAACAGTGAAGTCGAGACTCCATAAAGCATTGAAAATCATGCGCAAAAAGCTTGAACACAAAAACAACTTATGGTTGAAGGGAGAGAACCAATTTGGAACGCATTGAGAAAAAGCTTAAAAACCAAATGAAGGCATCAAATAATGTCGATTACCCTGACTTTGATCAGATGTGGAGCAGTATCCAGCAGGACGAGCTAAAGGTTGCTGGGGGTGAACCAGTTGTGCTCCGTCCTCGAAAAAGAAAGCGCTTTGCATTGGTTGCAGGGCTATCTGTAGCTTTGATGGCTACACCAGTTTATGCAGCTCTGAATTATGACTGGTCCAGCATGCTTTCGCATAGGGAAGGTATTCAGTCCGCGTTAGAGAAGGGCTTAGGCCAAACGATTGAGCAGTCCGTTACAAAGGAGGGTGTCACGTTAACCGTACATACGGCGTTTATAGACGAGAACAGAACCGTATTGCTGTATAGTTTGAAACCTGAAACACCCCAGGATGTAAATGATGTAGATTTTGAAGTGATCGGACTAAAAGATTCAAAGGGTAACTTTATCGAAGGCAATTATTGGGGTAAATGGAATGGAGAGATTGGTGAATTCCAGGGGTATTTTGAAACGGACTGGGTTGGCAAAGGGCAGACGACCGATGTTGAGTTTATAATGGAGAACATGCGATTGATCAACAATAAGAAGCAGTCCATCAGCTATAATCCTAATGACTCTACTACGCAAGTGTTCCCAATTCAAAAGGATGGGCTGGGTAGCGTGACCTTGCAGTCTTTTGAACAAGCTGAAGGTAAAGTTCTCCTAAAATCAGCCGTTACGCTTACGGATCCTGAATTGGAGAACAGATGGATCAATTTCGAGGCAATCAATAGTGCGGATAAATCTGTTAAAAAAGCGGAAAGTTCTTCTTTCGTAGACATGGGAGCAAACATGAGTCAAATATTCAAGTCTAACACCTTACGTGAAGAAGGAACTAAATTCCAGCTTTCTTATGATCACATACTAGAAACAAAAGAAAGTACTTGGAGCATAAATATGAATCTTTCCAAAAAACAGTTGGAAAATGGGTCATTTAAGCAAGTGCTAGATATCCCTATGGACAATGTGCCTGGCGGAACGAAAATCCACGAAATGAAGGTTACACCAACCCAAGTTCGTTTGAAAATTACTCAAGAAGACTACTACACTCTTCCTTTTAGAGAGTATCAACTAGATGTAGGTGGAACTCTGTTAAATGGGTATTTTATGGGTAAAGGACAAGAAGAACTACGCTTTGAAGTGGTAGGGCTAGATGCAGCTTCTCTGGCTAATCAGCCTATAACCCTCGTCGCGAAGCACCGTATCGATAGTTTTTACGGAGACGAGAACGACAAACCAATCCATTTGACTGACATATCAGAAAAACATCAAACTACAACGTCTAGCATTGCGGGGTATCCAGTCTCATGGACTTATTATTTGAAGGACAATAACCTCTATGTGGAAACCTTGAGCTCAGACCCGACGTTTGATGGAGTCGATCGAACTTATTATTTGGACGGTAAAGAACAGATCTTAGGGGAACCAGAATCTTATGATGAAAGTAATAAATCTATGGACGTTTATGAGAAATTCGACAAGAAAGAGCTAGATATTTACATTTATAGTTATGGAATCAATAAGCCAAATGAAGAGCTTCGTATTCCACTTAAGTCTGGAAAATGACCTGCATTAGTATTTCGGAAGTTCAAAGGTGATTTAAAAGAATTTGTATTTATTGAAAATCTAACTCCTGCTATAGATAGTCCTATTCATATAACTAAATGAAGTAACGTAAAAGCCCAATTTCTCTATATTAATTTGCAGAGAAGTTGGGCCTTTTAATTTAAGTAACAAGCTCTTTTAAATGCGAGTAGCTATAACGTCTTTTTGCTACTTGCTCAGTTTACAACTTTATTATCTCTTCACATCTGCTGTGCTTTGTAAAAAAGGTAGATAATTTGTATTAAAGCTTGATAAAAATCACTTCATTTAGCTATTCTTTGAGGTGGTTTTTTTTATGGATATTTGTGTTAAAATTAATGATTGTCTTGTGAATTATTTAATGAGCAATTATCAAGAAGTTTAATAAATAGCTTTTCTTTTTCATTAACGAGGGCGATTGTTCAATTAGAGCGATCGCTTTTTGTGCTAATCGGGGCAGATTAGTTGAAGTACATAATGTTGATGAGGGAAAAATTAATGGGGTCTGACGATAATTGTTTTATTGATATCCGTTTCAATGGTGGAGATATTCAATTTGACGTTTTAGAAGATACATAGTTATTAGTTGATATATAATAAAAAATACTTAGTTATATATTGGTTTTTTTAACTAGATGGAAGTGAAAGGGAAAAATATGAGAAAAAAAGTTATTTTATCATTAATGTTAATGACATTTCTTTCTGCTGTTGAAGGAACAATTATTAGTACAGCAATCCCCCGTATAACGAATGATTTGTCAGGCGTCGAACTTGTTAGTTGGGTTTATGCAATTTATATGCTTGCCACAGCTGTTTCGACTCCAATCTACGGGAAACTGGCTGATTTATTCGGTCGTAAAAAAGTTTTACTTATCGGAGCTACAATATTTTTAATTGGCTCTGCACTTTGCGGTATCGTTACATCGATGGAACAGCTCATCGTCTTTCGTGCCCTTCAAGGTCTAGGTGCTGGCGCTATTATGCCAATAACAATGACAATCATTGGTGACTTATATAGCGAAGTGAAAGACCGTGCAAAAGCACAGGGGTGGATTAGTGCTGTTTGGGGTATCTCTGGTGTTATCGGACCATTAGTTGGCGGATTTTTAGTTGATTCCCTTTCTTGGCGCTATATCTTCTTCTTAAACGTTCCATTTGGAATTATCGCTTGCATAATGATTGTCATTTATTATAAAGAATCTATTAAGCCTGCTAAGCATCATATCGACTATCTTGGTGCAACAGTATTCTCATTAAGTACAATCGCTCTACTATACGCGTTATTAACAGGTAGCAGTAAGCAAAACTGGGGGGACATGACAATTATTGGCCTCTTAATCTTTGCAGCTCTTTCATTCATTATTTTCTTATTCATTGAGAAAAAATCTCCGGAACCATTAATTCCGCTAGCACTTTTCTCTAACCGTACATTATCTATTATAAATATACTAACGCTTATTTCTGGTGCAATGATTATTAGTATTACAATGTATCTTCCAATTTGGAGTCAAGGTGTATTAGGGAAAAATGCGACAGACGCCGGACTCATTTTAATGCCACTACCTGTAATGTGGACAGTTGGCACTATTTTTTCAGGTAAATTAGTTGGTAGCTTAAATACGAAGCAAATCATTCTACTTGGAGCTAGCGTTCTTTCGGTTGCTGCCTTTTCATTATTTACATTGTCGACAGATTCACCAGCATTCCTCATTTATGTTGCAGTTGGATTATTCGGCTTAGGAATGGGGCTTATTACACCTATCTACATGGTAACAATTCAAGCGGCTGTTCCAAATAATACGCGCGGGACAGCAATTGGTTTAAACACATTTATCAATACGTTTAGTCAAACATTAGGAGCTGCAGTTTTCGGGGCAATGTTCAACACGATGATTCATGCACGCGGTATTAAAAACCTTGACCTTGTAACTTCTGGTGGGCATGAAGGAACTACAGCAAACGTAGTAACCGAATCGCAAGAAGCATTAGCTTCAAGTGTACATTTTATTTATATGGGTACTTTTATATTAGCACTAGTAACTTTAGTAGTTGTTTGGTTCTTATTAAAACCATCCACACAAACTAGTGAGCAATAAAAAATAATATAAAAATAAGCTGTGAAGAAATTTTTCTTTATAGCTTATTTTTTTAGAGTGATTATATAAAATCATTTAAATTACTGGTTGAGCCATATAAGAATCGAGGATATGCTTGATAAAACTGCCACTAATAACGGTCAATGAACTGTATTGTGATAAGATAAATTAAACATATCTTATGACTAAAGGAAGATTTGAATGGAGAATCGATTTTCAATAGGGGAAATGGCTAAGCTTCATAATACATTTGGGTTAAGATTATTATTTAATAGGAGAAATGATTATGATTGGAACAATATTTAATACAATGATGATAATAGTCGGGAGCATTGTGGGAAGCATCTTTAAAAAGGGGATAAAAGATGAATATCATAATATTTTAATGCAGGCTATGGGACTAGTAGCTATGGGGTTAGGAATAAATGCACTAGTACAACATTTACCTTCAAGCAAATATCCAGTGCTCTTTATTGTAAGTTTAGCTATAGGAGGTTTACTAGGTCAAAAACTAAAGTTAGAAACAAGATTTAATGCTTTAGTAAATAAGTACTCTAAGGGTAATTTAGCTGAAGGGTTATCGACTGCTATTTTATTATTTTGTATTGGAACTTTATCAATTTTAGGTCCCGTTGAGGCTGCGTTAAAGGGAGACTATACATATCTGCTTGCAAACGGTATGTTGGATGGAATTACTTCAATTGTTTTAGCTTCTACTTTTGGTATTGGGATAGCTGTTGCAGGAATAGTATTATTTGTATGGCAAGGTTCTATTTATTTAATTGCGATATTAATGGAGAATTCTTTAAGCAATGATCTTCTAAATGAAGTGACGATTGTAGGAGGTATATTAATATTAGCTTCCGGTTTAAGTATTTTGGGGATCAAGAAATTTAATACGTTAAATCTTCTGCCATCATTAATGATTCCTCCTATAGTATTTTTGATTATTCATTTAGCCCAATTATAATTTTTATTAGATATTGCATTTAGAGGGCTTTAGTTATCAATTGTATCTGTAAATGTACTTAGGGAGCTATGTTAAGTAAATTTACAAGAATTATCCAACTTAATTTAAAATATCCTTTTAATTTATTGACAATTCAAATAAAGGGACTATAATAATTAACAAGATTTGCATAACGAAAAATTGTTGATAACGATTTGGAGTATAAGAGTAAAAGCGTTGAAGTTAAAGCCTCCGGCGGATGTCACGGAATCGGAAAGGAGTTCTTTGTGCAAGCACAAAGCCGATTCCAGACGCAATTATGCCGAGGCATAATTGATTGGAACTTACAGAAAGTAGCCGGTCGATGAGAGGCGCAAGGAAAGTTAAAATGAATACATCTTGGAGCTGCGTACCGAACTTTAGTAGGATACGACGGGTTTGCATCCGTAATCAATGCAAAGGTATCGCTTTAGCCGTACCTATTGAGAAGGGTTATGTGAATAATTCTTAAATTAAGGTGGTAGCACGTTCATACACGTCCTTTAGGTTGATTCCTAAAGGGCGTTTTTTTTGCTCTTATAGAACTTGCAATATTAATTAAGAATTCAAGGAGTTGTATTGTATGTTTTTAAAACCAGAGGAACAATTAGAAATTATTCAAAAGGGTGTAGACAAGATTGTTAATGAAGGAGAGATGCTAGCAAAGTTCGACCATTCCTCAAAGAAACAAATTCCCGATAATATACCCTCAATGTTAATTGAAATAGGGAAAGAATCTGTACTAGATATTATTCCATCATTAATTGCTAAAAACTATATTAAAAGTAAAAGTGAATTTATGCGATTAATTAAACAAAATGACGTTTCTTTAAATGGTGGAAAACTTACAGTAGATGATACTGACAAGATATTGATGAATGAGGAGGTTTTACAAATTGGGAAGAAACGATTTATACGATTTATAAAATAAGGGAGCCAGATTGAATGATCTTCCTTTCGGAAATTAAAGAGAAATTTTAAACACTTTTATAACCATCTATCAAAAAAATGATAGATGGTTATTGTATTTCTAGGGGACATGCCTTAAGAAAGCGTCAACTGGGATAAATAACAATTGTCCTTGTGAATTTTGAATGCTGAATCACCTTTTTATTTTTTTAATATAATAATTATGCAAGGCTACCCTCAAAAGATTGTACACTTTAACCCTTAAGGACGGCCTTTTGTGATTAATATATAAAAGAAAATCATGCAATTATCCAAGTGCTTTAATGTTTAGTACAGATAATCTCTACAAGAACAATTTATTGCATAAATCCTTTGATGCAAAAGATATCGATAAATAATTTATAAAAATGCAATGAAATGTTGTGTCAAATTAGAAGGATATATATTTCTATAGTTTACCTTCGAAATTGAATTTTTTGTTAAATTTTCTCGCATTTTACCATCATCGTGCTAATTAATGGTATGCTATATCACAATAATAGTTATGGAGGCGGTATTATGTATTACAGTAACGGTAATTATGAGGCTTTTGCACGTCCTAAAAAACCAGTGGGGGTTGATGAGAAATCAGCATATCTTGTTGGTTCGGGGCTAGCTTCACTTTCAGCCGCATGTTTTTTAATTCGTGATGGTCAAATGAAGGGAGAGAATATTCATATTCTCGAAGAACTAGATATCTCAGGTGGTAGCCTTGATGGTATTTTAAATCCGACAAGAGGCTTTATTATTCGTGGTGGTCGGGAAATGGAAGATCATTTTGAATGCCTATGGGATTTATTCCGTTCAATCCCATCTTTAGAAATAGAAAACGCTTCTGTTTTAGATGAATTTTATTGGTTAAATAAAGAGGATCCTAACTATTCAAAATGTAGATTGATGGATAATAGAGGACAAAGACTTGAGGATGATGGGAAGTTTACATTATCTGATAAAGCATCTGAAGAAATGATTAAATTATTCTTTACTCCTGAAGAGAAATTAGATGATAAAAAAATTACAGATGTTTTCTCTGAAGAGTTCTTTGAATCGAATTTCTGGCTATATTGGTCTACGATGTTTGCTTTTGAAAAATGGCATTCTGCAATGGAAATGCGTCGTTATATTATGCGTTTCATTCACCATGTAGGGGGTCTACCTGATTTATCTGCTTTGAAATTTACAAAATATAACCAGTACGAATCTTTAGTACTTCCTATGATTAAATATTTGGAAGGCCATAATGTTGATTTTCAATTTAATACGGTTGTAGAGAATGTTTTAGTTGATAAAGTTGGCGATAAAAAAGTAGCTCATACTTTAGTGTTAAGACAAAATGGTGTGAAAAAGAATATCGAGCTAACAGAAAATGAATTAGTGTTTGTTACAAATGGTAGTATTACGGAGAGTACAACATATGGTGACAATAATACGCCAGCTCCTATAAGCACTGATTTAGGCGGAAGCTGGTCACTTTGGAAAAACATAGCTTCCCAAGATTCTGAGTTTGGTAAACCAGAAAAATTCTGCGATAACCTACCTGAAGAAAGTTGGTTTGTTTCAGCAACACTAACTACATTGGATGCTAAAGTTGCTCCGTATATTGAAAAAATAAGTAAAAGAGATCCATATGCTGGCAAGGTAGTTACTGGTGGTATTGTAACTGCTACAGATTCTAATTGGATGCTAAGCTATACGTTGAACCGACAACCTCATTTTAAAGATCAACCAAAAGACCAATTGGTAGTTTGGATTTATGGTTTACTATCTAATAAACCAGGTGATTTTATTAAAAAGAGTATTACTGAATGTTCTGGAAGTGAGATAGCACAAGAGTGGTTGTACCATATGGGTGTGCCTGTAGACGAAATACCAGATTTAGCACAAAATTCTTGTAATACAATTCCATGTTACATGCCTTATATAACATCTTACTTCATGCCTAGAGCAATGGGAGATCGTCCTTTAGTTGTCCCTAATGGATCTGTTAACTTAGCCTTCATGGGGAACTTTAGTGAAACTGAAAGAGACACAGTATTTACAACTGAGTATTCAGTAAGAACAGCAATGGAAGCTGTTTATCAATTGTTAGATATTGATCGAGGCGTTCCAGAAGTATTTGCATCTACTTATGATATTCGTACTTTATTGTCTTCAACTGCTCGCTTACTTGATGGTAAAAAGTTAACAGATGTAGATGCTCCATTTATCTTAAAACAAATAGGTAAATTTGGTATTCATAAAACGAAAGACACGATAGTATATGATTTACTTAAAGAAAGTAAATTGATTTAACAAACTAACATCAAGTATTGTTAAAAAATTAAATTTAGAAAAAAACGGCTTGTTGATTACACCGATAATCACAGGCCGTTTTTATTTATGGGATAAAGCTTTATTGTATAAAAAAGATGTGCTGTTTCATACCAGCATAAAACCACGAAACGAAAGCCATTTTAGTTTTTTTATGGATATCACGATAAGTATAGTCCTTGATTTTGTTATTATAGAAACTTATAATGAAAATGATTATCATTATCATTAATGTTTTTTATGTTCGAACGATTGATATTTTGGTGTGGTAGTAAAAATGGGATCCTCACCATAACGTGTAGTTGATTTCCGTTCCGACTGAGTGCTTTGTTGCTGACGCTTCGCTTTCGCACAGATAAAACATTGTTGCTGACGCTACGCTTTCGCACAGATAAAACATTGTTGCTGCCGTTACGCTTTCGCGCAGAGCTTCCTGGGGGCGTCCGATGAGACGCTACGCTTGCGCTCCAGGGTCTCGGGCCAACAGATGTTTTTTGCGGGAAAGCGAAGCGGCAGCAGAGGGTTTTGTTTGTGCGAAAGCGCAGCGACAGCAACAGCACCGACGTTGGTCACGAAGGCGTTATCACAGGACGTGATGGTTTTAGCCTTCGTTCCTCTATAGCTAATCTCCAAGGAGTCGCCCAGCCTCCACTCCAATCAACAAGGTATACGTTTTAACAAATGTCATCCCCAACTTTTGGTGATGAGCCAAAAATGTGACAATAAACTAATTATAGGAAGGTGTGTACATATGTCTTTAAAAAAACAACTTTGTATTGGATTAACATTGTCCTCTAGTAAAAAAGATAAAGAAAATATGCAAATGGATGATAATAAGTTTTATTCAGGAATTGAAGAGCAAATAGAGTTAGCTAAGCGTGCAGAAAAAGCAAAGTTAGATTTTGTATTTAAAGCAGATTATTTAGTGGCCCACCCTGATTTGATTGCTCGTAATAGGGGATCTGTAATTCTAGATCCAACACTATTTTTTACGGCTATTGCTCGTGAAACTAAAAAAATTGGAGTCGTTACAACTGCTTCAACATCTTTCAATCCACCTTATATATTAGCGCGACAATTACAATCTTT
Source organism: Lysinibacillus sp. FJAT-14222 (assembly GCF_001278875.1). NCBI lineage: Bacteria > Bacillati > Bacillota > Bacilli > Caryophanales > Bacillaceae > Lysinibacillus > Lysinibacillus sp. FJAT-14222. Next base: position 50,659 of record NZ_LIYL01000041.1, read on the forward strand.
AAATTGGATTAGTAATGGGAGAGTAGGATGGAATATTGTGACATCGATTGAGGGTGCTGAAAACTTTGGGAATGAGAAGATGCCAGCATCTGAAGAACGGTATGCAAAAGCCGCAGAATGCACGGAATTGGTAAAGAAACTTTGGAAGAGCCATCCTTATGAAGTTTTAGAAGTAGATAGTGCAGATGCCGCTGAAGTGATTAGAGAAATGATACAGCCGATTGACCATGAGGGGGAATTTTTTCATGTAAAAGGTCCTCTTAATGTCCCTGAGCATTTTTCGGGAACAATGCCTTTATTTCAAGCTGGTGCTTCAGAGTCTGGTCGAAACTTTGCTGCTTCAGTTGCCGATGCGATTTTCGCTGCAACGCCAGATATCGAGTCAGGGATTGAATTGTGCAAAGATTTAAAAGAGCGGGCACAAGGGCATGGCCGACAACCAGATGCCATACGTGTATTACCTGGTCTATATTTCTTTATTGGCGATACGTATGAAGAAGCACAAGAGATGTATCGACAAGCTAATCAGCATCTCACGATAGAGCGAAGATATGCTTTAGCTGAAATGGTTCTCGGCTTGAATCTTAGAGAGTTAGCATTAAATGAAAAAGTCACTGCGAATATTCTTCCGGATGCTGACCAAGCTGTGCGTAGTAAAACGCATGCGGATTTATTACGACGATTTATTATTAAAAACGAACCAACTGTTGAACAGTTGCTTGAAAGACCAGAAGTAATTGGTTCTTCTCATTGGGTGGCTATTGGTACACCACAAGAAATTTTTCAACAAATCATGGAAAGATTCGAAGCAGGCGCACTGGACGGATTTATTGCAATCCCTGGAGGACCTCCAAAATCATTAGATCTCTTCTTTAGTGATGTGATTCCTTTATTTGTGGAAGCTGGAGTATTCCGAAAAGATTACGTAGGTTCAACTTTACGCGAACATTTAGGGATATTTGAAGCTTAAAAAAGTTAAGTGTTTATTCAGGCTTTATTTTAAAAGAAAGAAAGCTGATTCAAAGTAAAATGTACCCTATAAGATAGACACTTTGAAAAAAGTCTATCCTATAGGGTTCTTTTGTTTATAATGAGAAAAAAGATGTCGGAGCGGAATGAAATGACGAAAAGATTATTTACAAAAAAAGAGCAAGA